>CALAMQ010000010.1 GCA_937925815.1 uncultured Granulosicoccaceae bacterium
GGAAAGACAGCTATGCTGTTGGCGGTAGGTGTTACTGTGATAGTAATGGCTATGATCATAATCTTGATTCAAAGTATGCAGACACCCCAATAGGCAGTCAAAATGTGGTTGATATTTGTGAGACTATCGAACAAGTTTTAGGAGAAGGCCCCGTTGACGGCCGCATTCCGTACAATGATATACAATGTGGCAACGGCCCAGCCAATGATGCCCCTGATGAAGCTGGTTGCCCGGGTAGAGTTGATATCGGCCCTGAGGGTTGTAATCAAATAGGCCCAAAATGGGATTTAGAAGCAGCTTATGCTCAAGAGCCAGAGCCAGAGCCAGAGCCAGAACCAGAGCCAGAACCAGAGCCAGAACCAGAGCCAGAGCCAGAACCAGAGCCAGAACCAGAGCCAGAACCAGAGCCAGAGCCAGAGCCAGAGCCAGAGCCAGAACCAGAGCCAGAACCAGAACCAGAGCCAGAGCCAGAGCCAGAGCCAGAGCCAGAGCCAGAGCCAGAGCCAGAGCCAGAGCCAGAGCCAGAGCCAGAGCTTCACTCATCAACAGTTACGATTCAGACGTTTAGCGATGAAATTAGAATTGGTGTCGATCGACTGTATTTTGAATGGCGCGCGAGTAACAACCAGGCCGTTCACGAATATCGATTGTCGATTCGAGACAGAGACAACTTAGAAAGCTCTCTTGGTTACTACTCAGTGATTTCGAACCGAGTTTCTGGGACGCAAGTGTACGGTGCTTTTTGGGAGGATGCGCCAGTCGAGCCCGGCAAACGCTATCAGGCAAGTATTTGGGCACACGATGAAGATGGCCAGCCCATAGGAACCACTCCAAAAAGCTATTTTATCGCCCTAGACTCGAATGGGTGCTTCGCCGTCACCGACCAGATGTTCGCGTGGTCTACTGGGGACCGGAGCATAGCCAAGGGCTATGACTTGGGCGGTTGTGTAATCGTCGGCAACAGGCTGCATAGTAAAAGCGAATTGGCGCCAATTGGCCACGAAATCACGTGGAAGGCACTTCACCTAGACAATTCTGGATTGAATTTCGGTGGGTCACTCTACTGTTTCCAATTCGTAGAACTCTACCCCATGGGAGAAGCACCAATACACGTGGCGTTTTACAGTGACAATCCTGAGCCGGGCAATAATATGGACGAGTATTACGAAATTCCCAGCGTAACACCCGGCCAACCCGTATACCTTAAGCATGCGCATGGTTGCGGATTTGGAGGCATACTCTCGGTGCCACAAACACCCTTCCGACTGTACTACAACCACGAAGAACCAGATGGCGGCTGGCCTGCACAGCCAAGAGACCCAAAGATCGGAGGTGTCAGGCTTATACAAAGTGACGAATTACCGCCAAACCCGATAATTATCGAGCCAAGAGCAATTGGGTTCGGATAACGATTAAGATAAGTCGCAAACAACCAAACCTAGCGCTGGTCTATTGAGCAAATTAGACGGACTTTTGAGAGTTTAATCCAAAGATTCATTTATGCCCCCAACCTTTTGCGTGATCTCCGCCGCGGCGTCGCGCACACGTTGGCTGAGCGTCTCTATGCGCGTCGGCTCAACGCGCACGCTGGGCCCGGAAATCGACACCGCCGCCAAGGCCGCACCGTGTTCGTCAAAGACGTTGGCGGCGATACAGCGCATGCCGAGCAGCTGCTCTTCATCATCAACCGCATAGCCCTGTGCCCGCACGGTTTCGAGTTCTGCGAGAAACGCCTCACGCGTGGTTAGGGTGTGCGGCGTGAGCTTTACCATGCCGTGGTTCGCGATGACGCTGTCAACCTCCACCTCATCAAGGGCTGAGAGCATCGCTTTGCCCACGCCTGAGGCGTGCACCGGGCCGGGTTTGCCGATCTGCGCCACCATGCGCATGACCTGCTGACACTCGACTTGCGCTACGAAGACGTGGCGCCCGCCGTGCAGTACCGCGAGGTTGGCGGTCTCACCAGTGGACTGCACCAGTGCTTTGAGCACCGGCCTCGCCTCGGCGATAAAATCCCGCCGGTTCAGGTAGGCACTGCCTACGGCAAAGGCCTGCAAACCAATGCCCCACAACGCCGTGCGCTCGTCGAGCTCGACAAAACCTTGCGCGCGCATGCTGTTGAGCAGCCGGTGCGCGGTCGAGGGGGCTAGTTCGGCCTGAGCGGCCAAGTCACCAAGCGTCATGCCACTGCCAGACGTTGCGAGCTTTTGCAGTAAATCAAAGGCGCGCGCGAGCGATTGCACCTGCCCGCCCTTGCCCTCACTGGGTTTCGCCACGGGGCTCAGCCCGCCTGCCAGTGGTCGATACCGGCCTGAGCGACCTCGGTGTCTTGATCCGGCGATCCAGAACTCACGCCGATACCGCCGACGACCTCACCCGCATCAGTCACCGGCAATCCGCCGCAGACCACACTGATGCGTCCACCGAGCGCCGTGTGAATGCCAAACGCGGGCTTGCCCGGTTGGCAGGCAGCGTTGTACTGACTGGTGGGAAAGCGTGCGGAGGCGGCCGTAAAGGCCTTGTCCTGTGCCACTTGGATGCTGTGCACCTTGCCGCCGTCCATGCGCTTAAAGGCAATCACATTGCCCGACTCATCCACCACGGCGATGCACATCGGCACGCCGATCTCGATTGCCTTGGCGATGGCACCGGCAATCAACCGTTCCGCATCCTGCAGATCCAACCTTCTCACGCTCTGCAATTTCTTGTCCTCAATTCTCTAGAGAGGCGGGCGGAAAAAGCCCACCGGAATCAATACGCGGTGTCAGCCCTGCGCTTTTTTCTCAGCTCTGCGCGCGTGCAGCAGCGGTTCGGTGTAGCCGTTAGGTTGTTCGCAGGCCTTGAACACCAGATCGTGCGCAGCGGCGAACGCCACGCTGTCATCAAAGCGGCCGGCCATGGGTTCATAGTGCGGGTCCGACGCATTTTGGCCGTCAACCACGCCTGCCATGCGCCGCAAGGCCTCGTCGACAAATTCCGCTGTCACCACGCCGTGACGCAACCAATTCCCAAGGTGCTGACTCGAAATCCGCAAGGTCGCGCGGTCTTCCATCAATTCCACGTTGTGGATGTCTGGGACTTTGGAACAGCCAACGCCGTGGTCCACCCAGCGCACTACATAGCCCAAGATGCCCTGGCAGTTGTTGTCGACTTCGGTTTGAATCTCCTCGTCGCTGAGGTTGCGCTGGCCGAGCATGGGTAGCGTCATAATGTCTTCGAGCGATGCCGCTTCACGCGTGGCAATCGCTTTTTGCACGCTGTGCACATTGACACTGTGGTAGTGCGTTGCGTGCAGGGTCGCCGCTGTGGGTGACGGCACCCAGGCGCAGTTGGCGCCCGCTTCGGGGTGGTTGTGCTTGGTGTCCAACATCGCGCGCATGGCGTCGGGCATGGCCCACATACCCTTGCCAATTTGTGCCCGGCCGTGGAAGCCCGCGCGGATGCCAACGTCAACGTTATTCGCTTCATAGGCTGCAATCCAGCGCTCGCCTTTGATAGCGTCTTTGGGCAGCACAGGACCGAGTTCCATCAGGGTGTGAATCTCGTCGCCAGTGCGGTCGAGAAAGCCGGTGTTGATAAACACCAGGCGGTCGGTGACTTGCTTAATGCAGGCAGCGAGGTTAGTGGTGGTGCGACGCTCTTCGTCCATCACCCCAACTTTGAGCGTGTTTGGCGTGAGCCCAAGCACCGTCTCGACTTCCCCAAACAAGGCGTTGATCAGCGCCACTTCCTCGGGACCGTGCATTTTGGGCTCGACAATGTAGACGCTGCCGGTGCGGCTGTTGCACCGCCCCTGCCCGCCTTTGTTGATGTCGTGCATGGCGCAGGCCGAGGTGACCAAGGCATCAAGGAAACACTCCGAGACCGCTTGCCCGTCGCTGTCGAGCACGGCATCAGTCGGCATCAGCAACCCAACGTTGCGCACCAGCATCAGTGAGCGGCCCTTGAGGCGGATGTCCTGACCATCTCGTCCCGTGAAGTGCAGATCGTCGTTTAGGCGTCGCACGATAGTCTTGCCACCCTTTTGCAAGGTCTCCTCGAGATCGCCCTTCATCAACCCGAGCCAATTGCGGTACACGCCGACCTTATCGATCGCATCCACCGCAGACACCGAGTCCTCGCAGTCTTGAATCACGGTGAGCGCCGACTCGAGCATCACATCCTTCAGCCCGCTGGCAGACGCCGAGCCGATTGGGTGCTCACGGTCAAACTGCAACACAATGTGCAGGCCGTTGTTGCTGAACAGCAAACTCTCAGGCTCTGCTTCACCACTCCAACCGAGCCACTGGCCACCATCAGCTAGGGTCTGGCCCTCACCGCTTGCGTTATCCACAAGCAACTGGCCGTCGACGACCTTGTAGGCAGTGACATCAGCGTGGCTGCCGGCGCTCAATGGCAGCGCGCGATCCAAGAAGGCGGCGGCTTCTGCGACCACCGCCGCGCCACGCACAGCGTTGTAGGCGCCACTGCGTTCTTTGCCATCGGCGTCGTCTATTGCATCCGTACCATAGAGCGCGTCATACAGACTGCCCCAGCGCGCGTTGGCGGCGTTCAGCGCAAACCGGGCGTTGGAGACTGGTACCACGAGCTGGGGGCCTGCGACGTCGGCGATCTCGCGGTCGACGTGGTCAGTTGTAATCGCAACCGATTCCGGCGCGTCTACCAAATAGCCAATCTCGCGAAAAAAAGCCTCGGTTTGGCCGAAGGACGGAATCGTGCCCTGATGAGCGCGGTACCACTCGTCAATTTGCAGCTGCAGGCTGTCGCGCTTGGCGAGCAATTCGAGACGGCGCGGACCGAGCATGCTGACGATGCCCGCAAACCCTGCCCAAAAATCGTCGCTGGTCAGTCCGAGCTCAGGTAACACGTCGCGGTCAACCATTTGATACAGGGGCGCTGCCACTTGCAGCCCGGCCACGGTCACTCGTTCACTCATGCTCAGATCTCTCACGCATTGTCAGTTGAAGTCATGCCACCGGATTGCTGCGCAACCCGCCGCATTGGAGACGCAAAGCCTAGCGAGCGTCAGGGTGGGATGCAAGTTTTTTGGAATCGGTTTTCACATTATGGAAATCATGCGAGGTCAGCGAACTTTGAAATGTGACGTCTGTCACATAAAGTGCTGTCACCGACATGCAGAAAATTGCACATGAAAATGTTACGGGAGTGTTATTTTCGCAATTTTGATGTTAGATTCCCCCGGAAGGGCTAGATGCTGCTAGCGGTTACAGCGCGTCTCGACAGGACTCAAGAAAGCAGTGCTAAACAATGGAGCTAAACCGCAAATGACCGTCTCAGACTTCATCGAAATGTTGAAAAACTACGACGGCGACATGCCCATACTGACCCCGGACTTGGGCGTGCCGACGGTCCAATCTGTTCTTGGCAAGGTGGTCATACGTGATATTCAGGGCGAGCAGCTGGCGCTACAGCCAATCCGCCAACCCACCACCACACATTGACCGCATCTGGGCGCCTCTTAGAGGCCAGGCATGCAGTCACTTGAGAGGGCGACACTGTCGCCCTTTTTTTTATGCGCACAAATTTTTGGAGCGCACAAAAAAAACAGCGACCAAGCAAGCTTGAGTCGCTGTTTTTAATTTTGGAGCGGGAAACGAGACTCGAACTCGCGACCCCAACCTTGGCAAGGTTGTGCTCTACCAACTGAGCTATTCCCGCCGCACCAAGCCAATAATGATGGCAGCGAACAAAGCCTATGTCAACTGCGAATTGCGGCCTGGATATACTGGATCATGCTCCAAATGGTCAGCCCGGCTGCGGTGTACAGCAGAACGATTCCCAGCGCCCAAAAATCCATTCCAAACAACGGCTTTTCATAGAGCAACACCACCAGCGCCACAATCTGGCAGGTGGTCTTGAGTTTGCCCCAAATCGACACTGCAACACTGGCACGCTGGCCGATCTCAGCCATCCACTCACGCAACGCTGAGATCGTGATCTCACGCCCGACTATGACGATGGCAGGCACGGTGACAATCCAACTCGACGCCGATTCCACCACAAGCACCAACGCCGTCATGACCATCAGCTTGTCGGCGACCGGGTCCAAGAACGCGCCAAAACGCGACTCTTGCTGCCAAAGGCGCGCGAGATAGCCGTCTAGCCAATCGGTCAGACCACCGAGAATAAACAGCGCCGCCGCACAGGGGCGCGCCCAGTCAACCGGCAGGTAAAACACCACCACCACGATCGGCAACAACGCTATGCGCATGAGCGTGAGTAAGGTTGGGATATTGTTGGGAATCACAGGGCTTAAACAACCGTTTTGCTATTTATCATGAAAAAAATCGTACACATTTTGACCCAGCGCCCGGCTGATGCCCGGCACGCGCGCGATCTCCTCTACGCTCGCCCGCTGCAAAGCCTGAAGTCCGCCAAAGTATGTTAACAACGCCTGCCGCCGCTTGGCACCCAATCCCTTGATATCTTCCAGAACCGAGCGTTTGCGCGCACGACCGCGCTTGCCGCGGTGCCCTGCAATGGCGTGACGGTGCGATTCATCGCGCACGTGCTGAATCAAATGCAGTGCTGCTGAGTCCGCTGCAAGATGCCGGTTTTCACCATCGCGGTAACTCAGTATCAATGTCTCCTCACCTGCTCGCCGCGCAGGGCCCTTGCCGACGGCCACCAACGCGACTGTCGCCGGCATGTCGAGCGCCTCAAACACCGACTCGGCCACCGTCAACTGCCCACGGCCGCCGTCGATCAACACAAGGTCTGGCAATGTTTGGCCTTCACGCAAAAGGCGAGTATACCGGCGGTCGAGTACTTGGCGCATGGCAGCATAGTCATCTCCGGGTGTAATCCCTTTGACATCAAACCGGCGGTACTCGCGCCGCGCTGGCCCCTCGCGGTCAAACACGACACAAGAACCCACCGTCGCTTCACCTTGAGTATGACTGATGTCAAAACACTCTATGCGCTCGGGCATCTCGGGCAGTTGCAACGCCTTGGTCAGACTCTCGAACCGCTCGAGCTGGCCGGCGCGCGTCGACAGCCGCTGCGCGAGTGCCAAATCGGCGTTATTTACCGCCATCTCCAACCAACGCGCACGCTCGCCTCGCACCGTGGAGCTGATGGTGACTTTGTGACCGGCCTGTTCGCTCAACACTGACGCCAAGACCTCAATGTCCTCGACCGCGTGACTGATGATCAGTTGTGGTGGCGCCGCGTGATTGAGGTAATTTTGGGCAAGAAAGCGGTCCAGCGCCTCGGTGGCTGTCGCGTCTGCGGGCATTTTCGGAAAGAACGCTGTGTTGCCAAGATTCAATCCGTTGCGAATCGAGAAGAGCTGAATACAAGCCTGTCCACGGTCGAGAGCACAGGCGATCACATCCACATTGCCGGCCTTACCCTCGACAAACTGCTGGTCAGTGATGTGCTTGAGATCGGTAATTCGGTCTCGAAGAGCCGCGGCCTCTTCATAGTTCTGGCTCTCGGCGGCGTCGCCCATCTTCGTCACAAGCTCGTCGAGCACAGCCTTGTTCTGGCCGTTTAAGACGCGCAGTGTGAGCTCAACATCTGCACGGTATTCCTCGGCTGAAACCAGGCCAACGCAGGGCGCACGGCAGCGCTTTATTTGGTATTGCAAACACGGTCGGCTGCGGTTGTTGAAATAGCTGTCCTCACACTGGCGCACTTGGAAGAGCTTCTGCACAAAGCCCAGTGTCTTGCGCACCGCGCGGCTGTGTGGGTAGGGACCAAAGTATTCACCCGGCTGTTTGCGCGCACCGCGGTGGTAGGCCGCACGCGGAAAGGGGTGCTCGGTGCTGAGGTAGACGTAGGGATAGCTCTTGTCGTCCCGCATCAACACGTTGTAACGCGGACGATGCGTCTTGATGAGCTGGTTCTCGAGCACCAGCGCCTCGGCGGCGGTGCGCGTGACGGTCACTTCAACGCCGGCAATCTGTTCCACCAAGCGCGCGGTTTTGATGGTATCGACTGCTTTGTTGAAATAGCTGGACAAGCGGCTACGAAGATTGCCAGCCTTGCCGACGTAGAGAATCACGCCATCTGCGCTGAGCATGCGATACACACCCGGGCGGGTGGTCACCGTTCGCAAGAAGGCCTTGCTGTCAAACGGCGTAGGCACAGCCTCGGTATCTGGCACCGGCTCCTCGGTGAGATCGGGTTTGTCCTGATCGCTCATCACACAGCCTCCTCCGCTGCGCGTCAGTAGCGGATGAGCGCAGCACCCCAGGTGAAGCCGCCGCCGAAGGCCTCGATCAAAAACAACTGCCCGCGTTTGAGTTGACCGCTGCGAACTGCTTCATCGAGCGCGAGCGGTATGGACGCCGCCGAGGTGTTGCCGTGCTTATCGACGGTGACGATGACGTTGTCCATGCTCATGCGCAGCTTCTTGGCCGTCGCTTTGATAATACGGATGTTTGCCTGGTGAGGAATCAGCCAGTCAATCGCCTCGCGCCCGAGCTGATTGGCGGCAAGCGCCTCCTCGACCACCTCACCCATTTTGGCCACGGCCATGCGAAACACTTCACTGCCGCGCATTTCGACAAATGCCCGGCCCTGCTGCATCACGTCATAGCCTTGAGATACGCCAGCGGGCACCTGCAAAGCGGTCGCGTGAGCACCATCAGCGTGCAGGTGAGTCGACATGATGCCTGCGTCATCACTGGCTTCGAGCACCACCGCGCCCGCACCGTCACCGAAAAGTACACAAGTGCTGCGGTCTTCCCAGTTGAGAATGCGCGAGAATGTCTCAGCGCCAACCACCAGAGCCCGTCGCGCCGATCCGGCCTTGATGAAATTGTCGGCAACCGTCAAAGCGTACACAAACCCGCTGCACACTGCCTGCACATCAAAAGCCGCCGCACCGACGTTGCCAAGGCGGTGCTGCAACAGGCAAGCGGTGCTTGGAAAAACTTGGTCAGGCGTGGTTGTGGCGATCACGATGAGATCTAGATCCGCTGCACTGCATTGAGCCGCTTCGAGCGCAGCTCGGCTCGCGTGCTCTGCAAGATCGAGCGTGGTTTCACCGTCGGCGGCGATATGGCGCTGCGCGATACCGGAGCGCTCGCGAATCCACTCATCAGAGGTGTCGACCATGGTCGACAACTCAGCGTTGCTCAGCACGCGCTCTGGGAGATAGCTGCCGGTGCCGGTTATCCGAGAACGGGTCATGCTGTACCTGTTTTCGCTTGCTGACGAACCACCAAGCGCTGGTGGATTTTGCCGGGGACGTTTTGCGCCACCTCGAGCACCGCAATGTCAATTGCGCGCCCAAAGGCTTTGGCGTTAGCGCCACCGTGACTCTTGATCACAATACCATTGATGCCGAGCAGACTGGCGCCGTTGTGACGGTCGGGGTCAATCTGGCTAGACACCACGCGGAGCACTGGGATGGCAATGGCCCCGGCGAGTCGCCCGTACCAGCTGCTGCCAAATGCATTCTTGATTGCTGCACGCACAAAACGCGCTGCACCCTCGGCGGTTTTTAACGCCACGTTGCCCGTGAAACCGTCGCACACAACCAGGTCGACGCGGTCGCTGAAAATTTCATTGCCTTCGACAAAGCCAATGTAATTGAGGTCACTTGCCGCGAGCATGCGACCAGCTTCGCGCACCGCCTCCAACCCCTTGAGTTCTTCTGAACCAACGTTGAGCAGCCCTACTCTGGGCGCGTCCATGCCGTCCACCGCCGAGACCAGCTCATTGCCCATCACTGCGAGTTGGAACAGGTTATCGGCGTCGAATCCGAGGTTCGCACCGAGGTCGAGCATGTGGGTGTGGCCGTTGGCCGCTGGCAGGGTCGAGCACAGCGCAGGTCTATCAATGCCTGGCAACATCTTGAGCACGAAGCGCGCGGTCGCCATCAGCGCACCGGTGTTGCCGGCACTGACGCAGGCGTCAGCCGCGCCATCTTTAACCAGGTTCAACGCGACCCGCATGGAGGAATCTTTCTTGCCGCGCAGCGCGAGCGCGGGCGCCTCATCCATCGACACCGTCTGAGTCGTGTGAACGTATGAGATACGCGGGTGGTCTGCCTGATCGCCGAATGCGGCGCGCACGGTGTCGCGATCGCCGGTCAAAGTCACACGCAATGATGGGTGTCGCGCCAGCGCTGCGATGGATGCAGATGCGACCACATCGACGCCACCGTCTCCGCCCATCGCATCGATTGCTAGATGTGCTTTAGAGTTCACGCCGGATCCACACGCCAACGGCGCCCGCGAAGGGCGCCGTCGTCAATAAGATTTTTCATGCCAAAGCATAGCAGTGGGTCACTGCTGCGTTCCCATTGAGCGCAACGCCGAAACACAGCGAGCACGCCGGCGAGAATGCAGCGAGCCGATATTACGAGGCCAGTGCCTACTCGTCGTCGTCTTCTTCGACGTCGTCGGCGCTCTCAATCACTTGCTTGCCGCGGTAGTAGCCTTCTGCTGTCACGTGGTGGCGCAGGTGTGTCTCACCAGTGGTCGCGTCGACTGACAGCGTTGGTCCACCGAGTGAATCGTGGGAGCGTCGCATGCCGCGACGAGAGCGGGATTTGCGGTTTTGTTGCACTGCCATGAGTGGGTCGTCTCCAGGTTGTATCGCGCGCCGAAATCAATCCGACGCTGGCTTGTTGTCTTTCAGTAACGCGTCCAAACCGCTGAACGGTCGACGCGTTTCCGCTGTCTGTACTGGACGATTTAAACCGTCCAGCAAATTGGCCACTTGGCCGTCGCACTTGCCCTCTGGGTGCCACGGTATCTGTGGCAGGGCGAGTATCAACTCATCTTCTATTAGCTCACTGAGCGAAATGCGCCCATTTTCGTCAAGGTGTAAGCGATCCATGTCATCGGGCAGTTTCTTCTCAGCGCGCTCAGAATCCACCAACGCGAACCGAAACGTCTGCTCGAACTGATAGATCATCGGCTGCAAACACCGCTGACACATCAGCGGAGCCCCAGCACGCAATCTGCCGACAACCTGCGCCGGCCCCATTGGTGACACCGAAAACTGCACCGACACCTCAAGTGTCGCCTCACCCTCTACCAGCAAACCCTGATACCTCGGCACGCGGTCGAGCGATACTGTCGCGTCGAACGCAGCGCGACCACGAGCGAGCGTGGCAACGGGGAAGCTGTCAGGGATTGTCTGGACCATATAACCGGTCAAGTTTAATCGTCACCCCCGGCCAAGTCAAAAGCGGGTGTGCACGACTCACTGCAAAAGACCATTGAAAGCACACCCTCGGACTCTCACACAGCCGCCCCAGGGCAGTACACTGACCGTATGAGTGAACATCCACCAATTTACCTCGCCTCGACATCGCGCTACCGCGCTCAGTTGCTAACGCGCCTCGGCCTGCCGTTTCGCACTGCGGCACCACACTGCGACGAGACGCCCAAGGACGGCGAGTCAGCGCACGCGCTGGTGGCCCGGCTGGCGCTCAGCAAGGCCTCGAGCGTCGCTTCACACCACCCTGAGGGGCTGATCATTGGCTCAGATCAGATAGCCGAGGTCGAGGGCACTTTGCTCGGCAAACCCGGGCATTTTGAGAAAGCAACGGCGCAACTCAAGGCGCTGTCGGGTCAACGAGTGACTTTTCACACCGGGTTGTGTGTGATGGATGCGCGAAGCGGCGATCACCAGACAGTGGTAGAGCCCTTTTCAGTTGTGTTCCGTCAACTCAACTCGCAACAGATAGAACGCTACCTCTGGAAAGAAAAACCATTCGATTGCGCAGGCAGTTTCAAATCTGAGGGGCTGGGGATAGCGCTGTTCGAACGATTCGAAGGCCGCGACCCAACGAGCTTGATCGGCCTGCCGCTGATGCAGCTGGTGAACCTGCTCTCGAACGCGGGCATTGACGTTCCCTGAAGCCTTCGCCCAGACGCCCCAGCGGCCAGCGGTACCACCTTGGGCGATCACTGCGTCTAAAATAAACGGCTTAGGCTAGGCGCGCGGCGCAGACAAACCGCACGCGCCCCGCGATGTTTTGCTCTTCAAACCACCCCTCTGCGGAACCCCTACATGACTAACTCAGCATGGCAATCCCTGCGTGAACACGGCCAGCGATTGAGCCACACGACGCTGCGCACGTTGTTCGAAAACGACGACGCTCGGTTTGACCGCCTGTCGTGCAAACTCGACAAACTGCTGCTCGATATCTCCAAGAACCGCCTAGACGACGCCGCGCTCGACGCGTTGATTGCGCTCTATGACGCATCCGGTGCACCGGCCCGACGCGACGCGATGTTCGCCGGCGACGCGATCAACAGCACCGAGGCGCGTGCCGTGTTGCACGTCGCGCTACGCGAACCGGCCCAAGCCAGCGGCTCACCGGTGCCGCGCGACGCAGTGGACAGCGTCCACGCCGTGCTCGAGGCAATGGCCCGTTTCAGTCAGGCCGTGCGCGCGGGCGAATTGCGCGGTGCGCAAGGCGATGCGTTCACAGATGTTGTCAACATCGGCATCGGCGGCTCCGACCTCGGACCAGCCATGGTCACGCAAGCACTCGCACCCTGGCACAATGGCCCGCGCCTGCATTATGTGTCAAACGTCGATGGCGCCCACATCCACGACACACTGGCGGAACTCAACCCCGCCACCACGCTTGTGATTGTCGCGTCAAAAACCTTCACAACCATTGAGACCATGACCAACGCCAATACTGCGCGCGAATGGCTTACCGCCGAACTCGGTGATGACGCGGTAGCCGATCACTTTGCCGCGGTATCCACAGCGCTGGACAAAGTCGCGGCCTTTGGTATCAACGCCGAACGGATTTTTGGTTTTTGGGATTGGGTTGGCGGCCGTTACTCGGTGTGGTCGGCAATCGGCCTGCCTGTGATGCTGGCCATTGGAGAAGCGCACTTTCGCGAATTTCTCGCAGGCGCGCACCGCATGGACACCCACTTTCGCACCGCGGCTCCGCGCGAGAATTTACCGGTGCTGATGGCGCTGGTGGGCGTCTGGAACCGAAACATCGAAGACCACGCAAGCCGTGCTGTGCTGCCCTATGACCAGCGTTTGTCGCGGTTCACAGCCTACCTGCAACAACTGGATATGGAGTCAAACGGCAAGTCCGTCACCCTTTCTGGTGAATCCACTCAGGACCAGACCGGCCCGATCGTCTGGGGCGAGCCCGGGACAAACGGACAGCACGCCTTTTATCAACTGATCCACCAAGGCACGACCGTTATCCCAGCAGAGTTTTTAATCGCCGCGCGCGGCCACGAGGCGCACTTGGATCACCACCACGGATTGTTGGTGGCCAATTGTCTCGCCCAATCCGAGGCGCTGATGCGTGGCCGCACGCTTGACGAAGCACAAGCCGGTTTGCGCAAGTCTGGCATGACTGAGGCCGATATCGAGACACTCGCACCACACAAGGTATTCCCGGGCAACCGCCCATCCACCACCCTGCTCTACCCCACACTCGATCCACACCATCTGGGTATGTTGATCGCGTTGTACGAGCACCGTGTGTTTGTCGAAGGGTGTATCTGGCAGATCAATTCTTATGACCAATGGGGCGTTGAGCTTGGCAAAGAATTGGCAACTGCCCGCCTGCCAATGGTCAGCGGCGAAGTCGCAGCAGACGGTGTCGACTGTTCCACAGCTGGATTGATTGCGGCGCGCAACGCGCTACTAGAGGACTGAGTCGGCGCGCGCGAGTCGCGGCAAGTCACCTGAGAGGCCCATTGCGTGGCGGCACATCGCCCGCCGCGCAACCCCTACTTTTTGCCCAGCACTGAGCACTGCACCGCGCGCGGCGGTCACGAGCGGGGAATCACTGCCAAAGCCCTGTTGAATGCCGTGCAAGGCTTCAGACATCAACGCGTTTTCACCACGGCGCCAACGTTGAAATCGGCGCAGCACACGCACGTGGCCAATGTCACGCCGAGCTGCGCGCGCATCGACCAAGACATCCACGAGCGCCGCTGCATCCATGAAACCGAGGTTCACGCCCTGTCCTGCCAATGGGTGCACGCTGTGCGCTGCATCGCCAATCAAAGCGAGCCCCGGCTGCACGTAGTCCGTGGCGTGTGCGCGAACCAAGGGAAAGCTGCCACGCCCGATAATCGCCTCGATGCGTCCGAGCCGATCCGGAAAGTGATCATGGAAAGCCGCGATCAGATCGGTGTCAGACAGGGACTCGAGCTCGGCCACGCGCTCGGGCGAGTGGTACCAGACCAGAGACGCCCTCGGCCCGACCAGCGGCAACAACGCCTCTGGTCCACTGGGTTTAAAACGCTGCCATGTCACGTCCTGTTGCGTGCATGCGGTGGCAACCGTCGCGACCAGCGCCCGCTGCGCGTAGTGGTGCGCCGGCGCGTCAATACCGGCGAGCGCCCGCATCGTCGAACGCGCGCCATCGGCGGCAATGACTAAACGCGTCGAGACCGTGCGCCCGTCATCCAAGGAGAGTGTGGTCACGCCGTCTTGGCGCGACATCGCGGTCACACCCGCAGGACACAGCAGCGCCCCGTCCGCGCGCTCGTAGGCACCCAGGCAAGCGTGTTGGATCAAGGCGTTTTCAACGATATGACCGAGGGTTGATTCTGCGATTTCGGCGGCGTCAAAGACCGTTTCAGGGCCGCTGTCGTGCTCCCAAACGGCCATGCGGTTGTAGGGTGCGGCGCGCGTAGTCGCGACCGTCTGCCAGGCGCCAATGTTCGCCAAAAAACGCTCGCTAGCACGGCTAACCGCGCTCACTCGCAGACCCGGTTCATCACCAAGATCAAACGCCGGCGGTGGATTGTTTTCAATCAACAGCGTGCGGAAGCCCGCTTGCAACAAGGCCGAGGCGCAGGCGGCGCCCACCATGCCAGCGCCGACGACGATGACGTCGGCATCCAGTGCAAACTGCGGTGCAGAAGACCCGTTCAACAGTGCCACTCGATCTGGTATTGCGGTGCAGTCTACCAGTCGCGCCGTGACCAGTGCCCCGCACCGTCGCGAACCAATTCATAGCGCGGCCAGAACGCCGTGTCGCTCACCACCGCGACAACACCGCGCTGGCCGTTGATCGAGTAGGTCGAAAAGCGCACGGTATCACCCGCCTCGACATCACCAAGCAGGCGCTTGTAATCCTCGATTGTTGCAACCGGCTGGTTGTTGATCGCGGTGATCAGGCGGTTGCGGTACAGGCCATCGCCGAGCGGCGGTGAACCGCTGGCAACGTCACTGATGTATACACCGTCTTCGGTGCCGACCATGCGCGCGCGGACTTCGCGCGTGAGCGCTTGCACCGACACCCCGTTCCAACTGGCCACATGCGCAACGCCCATGCCGTCAAGTTCGTGCGGTTGGTAATCGACCTGCTGCTCAACCCCGTCACGCAAGAGTGTCAGGGTGACCGTATCGCGCTGAGTCGCCAATTCGAGGTCGCGCAAGCTGTGAACGGCTTCGTCATCAACGGCCAACAGCAAGTCGCCGACCTCAATGTCGGCTTGATCGCCCGCTTCAAAAACCTGGCGCGCATAGAGCACCCGAGGGTGGCGCGGATTCAATGCCGTGAGCCGAGCCAAGGCGTCGCCTTTCAAGCCGAGCTCACGCGCGTCTGACAAAGGCAGGTAACGCCAGTCAACATCGACCGCTCGGTACGGTTCGCCGCCGCGAAAATCCTCGAGCGCATCTTTGACCATATCGGCTGGAAAACCCCATTCACTCTCGGCGACTTCGCGCCCGTCCTGAAACGCAAAGCTGGTCCAGAAAGCGTGTACAACACCGTCCTCAGTGACCAGCACACCACCCAGACTGGGCGGCGCGTTCTGCAAGTCATAAGCGTCAAAAGCGGTCTGGGTGAAGCGCGGCAAATTAGAGCGGCTGAGCACCACGGTGCGCGGTGTAGGCACACCGACGTCACGTGACATCACCTCGCCGCCGAGGCCGTAACCGATCAACGTTGTGGCCGCGACATTGACGCCGGGCTCGGCACTTAACACAGGCGGCTCAAGCGCCGCGACCGGCAGCATTTTCGGGTCGATGCGCAAGAAAGCGATGTTGTGAACTGGGTGCAGATAGACCACTTCGGCCGGCAATCGAACACTGCCAAATACCGTGACCCAGGCCTCTCCCAACGATTCTGTGACGGTGTTTCGGTCGACCAGAACCAAGCCCTCTGCTGGCGAGACCAACAGCCCTGTGCCGCGAAAATTGCGCGCGTAGGTGTTCGAAATCAAATGCGGCGCATCGAAGTCCACGCGCACCAGCACGTTGCCCAAGCGATTGAGCAGCGGATCATCGAAATCAATCGCGTCGAGCGGCTCAACTTCGTCGGTCGCACTCTCAGCGACGCCTTGCAGAGATTCACAGTGCCAGTCGCGCTGACCGTCTCGGCGTTCGCACACCACCTCTCGATACCACTCTCGGTCGACGATCAACGTGGTCAACTCTGTTGTGTACTCGCGCTGGGGCACGACAAATCGCACCACCCAGCGCTCGCCGTCTCTTGCCGTGGTTAGCAGCGGGAGTAGATCGTCAACGGTATTGATAGCATGATCGTTGACGCGAGTGATCACAGCGCCAACAGGCATGTTGGCTCGCTGAAACATAAAGCGCGTGTCAGCCAGCGTGACGCCGCGCCTTGGCAAGTTCATGGTGCGCGCTTGGTGCAGCGTCATGTCATGCAAGACCGCGCCACCGAATTCGACCAAACGGTCTGGAATTGCAGCGTGTAAATCTGACACAGCAACCTCGTTCTGCACGCGTTCACCCTGACGGTACAGCGTTGTCATCACGCGCTCACCGACGGCGCCATCGAGGCTCGCATCCAATTGTGCGAAGTCAAAAACCGGTACGCCATTGATATCGAGCAACACGTCCCCCGGTTGCAAAATGCCGTCGGCGACACCCTCGGCAAACACCTGACTGACCACCAGCATGCCGTTACTCTGAGGATCCGAGTCCCGCACCCGTGCGATGTCTCCATCGGGCACACCCAATCGCGAAACTGTGCGAAATGATTGGTGCTTAAACACGGTTTGCAATCCGCCGCGTGCGAATAGATCCCCGCGCTGCAAGTGCTCCAGAGCGTCACGTATGCGCCACAGAGGAAGGAAGAAACTGCTCGCAGTGGTTGAAGCGGCGCCTGCATTCAAAGCGACCACATCGCCGTCGATATTGACCACAGGAGAACCACTCGAGCCGCCCGAGGTGCCAGAGGCGGCTTGATAGTAGAAGGTATTGAAATCGCTAAAACCGTAGCGACCGTAGCGCGGTGCCGCACGGTCCAAGCGCGCGATGGTGCCGGCAAGGATGGAGAGCTGCTCACCGCCATCCGAACCGATCACGCGGATGTCGAGGCCGCGACTTGCGCCTTCGGGTTTGAGCCTGAGACTGGGCGGTTGATTGAATTTGAGCTCGGCCGGGTCGTATTGAAAGAAGCCGTAGTCATGCACCGGGTCACGGTACAACGGCACGAGTTCGACTCGCTCCATGTTTTGAAAGGTTGCGAAGGCGCGAACTGGACCGGCACCTATGACGTGGCGGTTGGTCAGCAATATGCCGCGCTCGGCGTCGACCACAAAACCAGTCGCAGACGTACCTCCCTGAGGGTCATCGTCAAAAGCACGTTGGCGCGAGAGCGAAATTGAGACCACCGAATCGGCGACACGGCTGACCGTATCTGACCATTGCGCGGTGCTGTTGGCGCGCGCACTCGGCGAGATGAGCGATACGGCAAGGAATAAAACGCAAGCGAAGGCTGGACGCACTGTGTGGCTCTCTGTGGAGTGGCACACCGCAATGGGCTCACGCCGCACCACAGTGCCCAGTTATACTCGTTGTTGGAATGGGCGTTGCTGTGCCTGTACATGCAATTCCCGTACTGCCACCGACTCTGGACGCAAAATCGTGCACCCCGATTCCATTGATCACGCCAATCTCGCGTGGTTCCGCGAGGCAACCCCTTACCTCAACGCCATGCGCAACGCGACCTATGTTATCGCGTGGTCTTCAGGTGGTTCGGTTGAAATTGAACGCTCCCTGCTTGCCGATTGCAGTCGCCTGGCCTTGCTCGGCGCCCGCATTGTGCTGGTCCACGGCATCCGTTCACCACTGGACTCAGCGCTGCTGGATGCGGGGAAGCGCTCACAATTTCACGATTCGATGCGGATAACGCCTGCCAAAGACATGCCCATCGTACAGGCCGTGGCCGGCGCTGAGCGGCTGCGCCTAGAGGCTCTGTTGTCGGCCGGTGCGCCGTCCGTGCGATTTGATAACAAGCGCCTCGCTGTGATCACAAGCAACGCGGTCATGGCCCGACCCTTCGGTGTGCACGGCGGTGTGGATCACGGCTTTACCGGCAGCGTGCGCCGGGTCGATGCCAGCGCACTGCGCGAACAGCTAGACAGCGGTGCGCTGGTATTGCAGTCACCGATTGGCTGGGCCCCGAGCGGTGAACTCTACAACTTGCGCCATGAGGATCTCGCGACCGAAATTGCGATGGCGTTGCGCGCTGACAAATTGATTTTCCTCGCTCCGGGACAGGTGATATCACCTTTGCTTGAGAGCGGTTTGCGCGAACTCAAGCCCGCCGACGCCGACGCGTGGGCAGAGGAGCACTCACACAGCCCAAGTGCACTTGCGCTGAGCTGCGCTGCGCGCGCCAGCCGCCGAGGCGTCACCCGCGCTTACATTCTCAACGGCGAGGCGGACGGTGCCTTGCTGCGCGAGGTGCTAACCCGCGACGGCGCCGGCACCATGGTCTCAGCCGACATCTACGAGGGATTGCGCACAGCACAACCAGACGATATTCCGGGCTTGTATTTACTGACCGCGCCGCTGGTTGAGAACGGCAGCTTGGTTGCGCGCGCGGTTGAGCAATTTGAGTCGGATATTGAGCATTTTGCCGTCGTCGAGCGCGACGGCCTGCTGGTCGCGTGCGCAGCGCTGCTGCCGCACGGAGACATCGGTGAGTTGTGTTGTCTCGCGACGCACACCGATTACCGCAACGGAGGCCGGGCCGCGCAACTGCTCGAACACTTCGAAGCCCGCGCACGACACATGAGATTGCGGGAAATCTACGTGCTGACGACGCAGACAACCGATTGGTTTCTCGAGCGTGGCTTTCGCGACGGTGCACTGACTGACTTGCCCGAATCCGGGCGCGCACGCTACAGCCCTGCGCGCAACAGCAAAGTACTCCTAAAGCGCCTGGACAACCGCTAATCTCAAGCGCGCATCACCGTGGTCACGTGTGAGAGGGCTTGCAGTCTCGCGATTGGATCGCTCATCTCAAGCAATTGCTGTTTGCCCGCGAGGTTGATCGGCAGGCGTTCAACCAATCGGCCGCCAACCCACGCGGCGTCATCGCACCATGCGTGCTCGCCAGTGGGCCAGTGTTGAGTGGTTTCAAGCACGTCTTTGAGCAACGCGACAGTGTCTGCATGCACCTCTGGCACCACCACAGTGGCTTCATCGGGCAGCGGTACAACGGTCGCCACCACCAAATTATCGGCTTGAACGCGCGAGCCAATAACTTGCAACTTGCGATGCCCACGCACAACCACTTGCAAGGCGCCGGCGTCACCCGCCTCCCAGTCGACGACGGTGGCTTCCGTGACCACGTCGCAGGGACTGGCTGCCGCGCCCACTTCATTGCCCTCGGCGATGGCGGCAATGGCGAACGGTGTGTCAGTGCGCATCGCACGCGCCACCATGTCGGTGTAGCGCACTTCAAATACCCGAAGCGGCAGATCGCCACCGGGAAAGAGCACCGCATCGAGTAAAAAAAGTGGCACTTCCATCGCGTCAATCCGCATCGTCCAACCCCCACCGAAGCGACAAGTTCTGCTCAACATCGAGCTGGTCGAGCACCCGCGCGACCACAAAATCCACGAGTTCATCAATGGTCTTTGGACGCGTGTAAAACGCGGGGTTGGGCGGCATGATCACAGCGCCCGCGCGCGCAAGGCGCAACATATTCTCAAGGTGGATGGTGTTAAACGGCATCTCACGGGGCATCACAATCAATTTGCGACCCTCTTTGAGCACGACATCCGCCGCCCGCTCAATCAAATTGTGGCAGGTGCCAGCCGCCATTGAAGCGAGTGTGCCCGTGGTGCAGGGGCACACCACCATGGCCTCGGGCACACCTGAGCCGCTGGCGACCGGTGCGGTCCACTGGTCTTGGCCGTAGACATCGAGCTCGCCCGCGTCGCCACCGAAATCAGCGAGCAGCTTCTCGCGTATCTCCGCGGCGCGCGCAGGCAGGCTGATATCCGTGTCCATGCCGATCACCACTTGCGCGGGCTTGGACACCATCAAATGAACCCGTATGTCAGCGGCGAGCAGGCACTCGAGCAACCTGAAGCTGTACTGCACGCCAGAGGCGCCAGTGATTGCGAGCGCAATCCTGCGGCGTTCGGTCGCGCGGCTCACGCGACCACCCCGTCTCGACGCAGCTGTTCTAAGCGGCTGGCGTCCACCGCCGGCAGGGCGAGCAACACCGCGTCAGTGTGCGCGCCCAGAGCTGGCCCGGGTGCATCGGTGCGTCCGGGGGTATCGGTCAAGCGCGGGTGCATGGCGGGAACCTCAAAGTCGGGTTGATTGGGCAAGGGCAACGGCTCGAACAGACCGCGCGCTCGAAAATGCGGGTCGGTGGACATGTCTGCGACCGAGTAGATTGGCGCGCTGGGCACCGAGGCCTGCTCAAGCCTTGCCAGTACGTCTGCACTGTCGAGCGCGCCGGTCCATGCTTGTATTGCAGCATCTATTTCGCGTTGGTGTTCGACGCGACCGGCGTTGTCTTGCATACCCGGGTGTTCGGCAAGATCCTCGCGCGCGGCGGCGATCATCAAACGTTTGTAGATACTGTCGTTGTTACCGCCGATCACGACAAACGCACCGTCTGCGCAGCGGTAGGTGTTGGTCGGCACAATGCCCGTGACTGTGGTCCCAGCGGGTTCACGCACGACGCCCGCACCGCTGAATTCCGGCACCACACCCTCGAGCATATTCCAGGCAGATTCCAGAATTGAGGTATCGACAACCTGGCCACGACCACCTGGTTTTTGTCGGCCGATCAACGCGAGCAAGGTACCAATCACCGCGTGCAATCCCGCGAGTGTGTCGCCCATGCTCAAATTGGCACGCACAGGTGCTTGTCCGGGGTGTCCGTTGACGTAGCGCAATCCCCCCATCGCTTCACAGGCAGATGCAAACCCCGGTCGCGCGGCATAGGGGCCATCTTGGCCGTACCCCGACACGCGGGTGAACACGATGTGCGGGTGTGACTCGCGGTAGCGCTGCGGGCCTATGCCCCATTTTTCGAGCGTGCCCGGCCGGAAATTCTCAACGACCACATCCACCGACTCGATCAATTCACCGACCACCTCACGCCCAGCCTCAGTGCGCAAGTCGATGGCAACCGATTGTTTGTTGCGCGCGAGGCTAAACCACCACCACGAGGTGCCGTCGGCGTCGAGTTCGCGCCAGTTGCGCAGCGGGTCGCCGGTTTCAGGCGGCTCGACCTTGATCACCTGCGCACCGAACCACCCCAACATACTCGCGCAAAAAGGACCGGCCAACAGTTGACCGAGTTCCAACACGCGCAGCCCCGCCAAGGGCCTGTCATCGCCTGCCGTCACATCAACCACATTGGCACCTTCAGGTTAGTTGTTCCAATTCCAGCGCAACGTCACCGCGCGAGGTATTCACATACACACTGTTCTCGCTGATGGTGACAGACCAATCGCCGGTTCGTTCCACGGTCTGGGCGAGCGCAACCACTGCGTCCCATTCAAAGCGGAACACGTCGGCACCGTGGCGTTGCATTGCCTTGCATTCGTTCTGCCACCATGTCGGTGCTTTGTGGTTGAAACAATAGACTCGAACCGAGCGCGCCAGGCGGCTCGAGCGTTTCACGCGATCAGCCGTGGGCTCACCGACGTCGATCCACAGTGCGGTTTGGTCATCCAGCGTGCGCACCCAGAGATCGGGTTCATCCACGTCGGACAGACCTTTGCAAAACACCAGTCCTTCCTGCGCGTTGAGGCACCATGCGAGCACGCGCACCACCATGCGCTCGGTGGTCTCCGAGGGGTGCAGCGCGACGGTCAGTTCGGCGGTGTCATAGTGCTCGCGGTTGAGGTCGTTTAGCGAGACGCGAAATTTGTGAACGGTGGATTTGATTGCCACGGAAGACGCTGCAGAAGCTGGGTTGTGCAGTATAAACCGCGGCCGTGTTCACTGTTGGCTGCAAACGCAGTGCACCACCAATCGCCTACAATTCTCGCCACACACCGTGCCCGCGAGCGGTCTGCACTGGTACGGCACGGATTATGATCGGCTGCTTAGCCGATTTAGCATGAGACCCGAGAGAATGAATGTGACCAATCGCCGTATAGCTGACCTCAGTGATCAAGACATCAACCAAACGGTGTGCTTGCGCGGCTGGGTGCGCACACGGCGCGACAGCAAGGCCGGTCTGTCATTCATTCAACTGCACGACGGCTCGGGCTTCGCCGCGTTTCAGGTGGTCGCCTCGAGCGAGCTTGAGAACTACACCTCTGAGATCAGCCGGGTCACGAGCGGCTGCAGCATCAAAGCAACCGGGATGCTGGTCGCAAGCCAGGGCAAAGGCCAATCGCTCGAGCTGCAGGCCTCGGCCATTGAAGTCGTGGGTTGGGTTGAGAACCCCGACACCTACCCAGTGCAGCCCAAAGCGCACAGCATGGAGTACTTGCGCGAGGTTGCGCACCTGCGACCCCGAACCAACACCTTCGGTGCGGTTGCACGCATTCGCCACTACCTCGCACAAGCGATTCACAGCTACTTCGCTGACAACGGTTTCCTGTGGGTACACACGCCGATCATCACCACCGGTGACGCCGAGGGCGCGGGAGAGATGTTCCGGGTCAGCACGCTGGATTTGGCAAATTTACCGCGCACCGAGTCAGGCGCGGTGGACACCTCACAAGACTTTTTTGGTCGCGACGCCTTCCTCACGGTGTCGGGCCAACTCAATGTCGAAGCCTATTGTCTAGCGCTCGACAAGGTGTACACCTTTGGACCGACTTTCCGTGCTGAAAACTCCAACACCAGCCGACACCTGGCAGAATTCTGGATGATCGAACCTGAGATCGCATTCGCAGATCTCAATGACATCGCCGTGCTCGCTGACAACCTGATCAAGCACGCCCTGAAAGTGTTACTCAATGAGCGCGAAGACGATCTCGCCTTTTTCAATCAGCGCATTGACACCGACTGCCTCAACCGCCTGCAACGTTTTGTCGACACCCCGGTCACGCGCATGAGCTACACCGACGCGGTCGCTATTCTCGAATCTTCTGGTCAGAACTTTGAATTCCCGGTGTCGTGGGGTATCGACCTCTCGAGCGAACACGAGCGTTGGCTGTGTGAACAGTACGTCAAGGGACCTGTCGTGGTGCAGGATTACCCCAAAGACATCAAAGCGTTCTACATGCGGGTCAACGACGACGGCAACACGGTCGCGGCGATGGACTTGCTCGCGCCGGGCATTGGCGAGATTGTCGGCGGCGCGCAACGCGAGGAACGCTTGCCGCAGCTCGATGCGCGCATGGATGAAGTCGGTGTCGACAAAGACCACCTCGATTGGTACCGCGACTTGCGCCGCTACGGCAGCGTGCCACACGCGGGCTTCGGGCTCGGATTTGAGCGCTTGGTGGTCTACGCCACCGGCCTTGGCAATGTGCGCGACGCCATCCCCTATCCGCGCACGCCGCGAAGTGCACCCTTCTGACTAGGCACCATTCGAATCACCCCGTCAATTCATCGCGAGCTCGGTGCTCAGGCCCATATGTCCCCGACGGTGAACCCGCGGGGGAATGGGTCGCTCGGGTCCAACAGATACTGTGAGATTCCACTGATCCACGCTTGGCCGCTCAATGACGGCACAATCGCCTGATAGGGACCGACGGTTGTCGTGCGTTCGATACGGCCCGTAAAACAGGTGCCGAGCGGCCCGGCGTTAACATAATCGGCGCCAACTTCGAGCTCGCCTCTGGCGTGCAGTACCGCAAGCTTGGCACAGGTGCCCGTGCCACAGGGTGAGCGATCCAGCGCCCCGCTGATGCCATCGCCACGACTCGCATCAAAGCGGCCGGAAGACAGCACCACAGCCCCACGGCCGTGCGTACCTTCTTCTCTAGGTGGTGCCGTCAGCTGCGAGATTGTTGGCCCGTTGATGGCCGGGTTCTCCGGGTGCTCAACCGGATATTGCAGACGTGCTGCTTCACGCATGGCCTCGCCTGCACGCACGATGGCGTTGCCGTTCTCGGCAACTGGGTCAAGCTTGAATTGCGCAGCATCAGCGATCACGTAGAACATACCACCCCAGGCGATATCCACGGTCACAGTGCCAAAGCCCGGTATCACCAGGGGGACATCTAGATGCGCAACGAACGCCGGCACGTTCACAAAAGACACTTGTGTGACCTTGCCGTCACGGCACAGCGCTGTGACAGAAATCAAACCGGCTGGCGTCTCTAACTGCAATTCGGTGACCGGCTCAACCATCGGCAAAATGCCCGTCTCCAGCAGCGTGGTGACAACACACATTGTGTTGCTGCCCGACATCGGTGGGTACTCGGTCTGCTCCATGATGATAAAGCCCGCATCGGCACGCGGATCACAGGGCGGCACCAGTGCGTTGCAGCACAGCGCAGGGTTGCCGCGCGGCTCCTGCAGCATCAAGGTGCGAATGTCATCGTGGTGAGCGGCCATGTATTGCATCTTCTCGAACACCGTCTCACCTTTGAGCGGCGGCATACCACCGGTGATGACACGTCCTCCCTCGCCTTCGGCGTGCGCCTCAACGGCGGTGATCATTCGACTGGCTCTCATTCGGGGATTCTCTGTTTCGATGGAACAATTGGTTTCTGATGCCGTGCAACCGGTGAACGCAATCTCAAACCCACTCGCCGTGTCCAGTAGACCGGTCGAGCGGGCTGTGAGAAGTTATCGCAGAAGGGTACCCTTCTTCGACAGATAGAAGCTTGCAGGCCCTCAAGATGGCGCGATCAAGACATTATGTTGAATGTGATGTATTCAGTCGGCAACCTTTGCAGGGCAACGCCCTCGCGGTCGTACTCGACGCAGACGGCCTAAGTGACGCCGATATGGCGAGCTTCGCACGTTGGACCAACCTCGCCGAAACAACATTCGTCACGCCCCCGACTGACGCAGACGCGGACTACGCCGTGCGCATCTTCACACCCAACCGTGAAATGCCCTTTGCTGGCCACCCCACTCTCGGCACCTGTATGGCCTGGTTACACGCTGGCGGCGTGCCGCGCGACCCGGGCGTCGTGCGCCAGGCTTGCGGTGTTGGCGTGGTCGAAATAGACACACGGGGCGATGAACCCGCGTTTATCGCCCCGCCCACCGACATCTGCGAAATGCCCGCCGAGACCCGGACTCGGCACCTCGATGCGCTCGGTATCGATGAAAACTGGGTTAACCATTCGGTCGCGCTCAACAATGGACCGCAGTGGCAGGTGTTTGAACTCGACAGCGCTGAACGCGTAATGCAGGTCGATTCGAGCCGGGTTCGCTGGCCAGAATTTGCGGCCATCGGCTTGATAGGCGCGCACCCAAGCGAGCACGAGTGCGATTTTGAGGTGCGCATGCTCGCACCGTCGAGCGGCATGTCAGAGGATCCCATCACCGGTTCCTTGAACGCGGCTATTGCGCATTGGCTGTGCGCGCAGGGCCGGTTGGCGTCACCAATACGCGTGGCGCAAGGCACCGTCATTGGCCGCGCAGGCCGGGTGTCAGTGGTGCCTGGCGATCAGAACGATGTGCGAATTGGTGGCCACGTCAACATCTTGGTTGAGGGCACGGTGCTGTTGTAACCGGCCGCGTTGGGGCCGGCTCAGTCGGTTTGTTACAACAAAATACAGGCCGCCGTAAGCGGCCTTGTCATACTGCCTTAAGCAGGCTCTGCGGCGGTGGCCGCGACGTTGTGCCAGTACACGGCGGTATCGAGCAGGCGGTTGGCAAAACCCCATTCGTTGTCGTACCAGGCACTGACACTGACCAAGCGCTTGTCGACAACGCGTGTGCACGCTGCATCCACGATCGAAGATTGGCTGCTGTGGTTGAAGTCTGTGGACACCAGTGGCTCGTTGCAGACCGACATCACAATGTCGTCCGACGCTTCAGCAAGCGCGGCGTTAACTGATTCAACAGACGCATCTTTGGCAACTGACACGGTAAGTTCGATCATTGAGACGTTTGGTGTTGGCACGCGCAGCGCCTGACCGTCGAGTTTGCCTGCGAGCTCAGGCAACACACTGCCAACTGCGCGGGCTGCGCCCGTTGCAGTGGGGATAATGGACATTGCAGCCGCCCGCGCCCGGCGCGGGTCTTTGTGCGGTGCATCCACCAGTGACTGGTCACCAGTGTAGGCGTGAACGGTTGTGACCGATCCCCGCTCTATGCCAAACGCGCTGTGCAAAGCTGCGGCAACTGGCGAAACGCAGTTGGTGGTGCACGACGCATTTGAGACAACCGTGCTGTCGGCACTGATGGTTTTGTGATTGACGCCAAAGACCACGGTGTGATCTGAATCTTTGCCGGGCGCTGAGACCAACACCCGACTGGCACCGGCTTCGAGGTGAAGCGCCGCGTCGTCACGGGCGGTAAAGCGACCGGTGCACTCGAACACCGTATCTACGTCCAGGTCAGCCCACGGCAACAGCGCTGGCTTTGGCTGGTGGCAGATTGCAACACGGTGTCCGTTGACCACCAGCGCGCCGTCGTCGAGTTCGACCGAGCCGATGAAACGACCGTGGCTGGAGTCATAGGAGAACAGGTGCGCCATTTGTTCTGCCGGCATCAAATCATTGATGGCGACAACTTCCATATCTGAGCGCCCAGACTCGATCCACGCGCGCAGGGCCAACCGCCCGATTCTGCCGAAACCGTTGATTGCCACCCGTGTCATGCCACACCCCAGTCTGTAGTTAAATTACAAAAAATCATCACCGCGATGCTAATCGGTTAAATTTTTGTAGTCAAACGCGGGCGTGGGTTTCGCCTGAACATTTGAGTACTACGTATAAACTGGGCAACTGATAAACTTCGAGCCCGCCCACGGCGCCCGTCGATTTATGGCCAGGCCGCACACGCTCACTCGCCAACACCCCACTGCTACAGCGTCCCGTTTCTCCGCGCTCAAACGCCGGGCGATCAGCTCAGCGGACACAGCATTCGCATTGCGATTGATCGAGACCACCTTGCGCCCGTGGATTGAACGCGATCACGGTCGCTGGAATGCGGCCGCCATGGAGCGTCACGTGCGTATGCGCTGCGCCGAGGGGCGCTGGCAGATGTTAATGATTCAGGGCGAATCTATCGGCTTGATAGCACTGGAGGAAACTGCGCGTGAGTTGCGGTTGGAGCAACTGTTCATTGCCCCGAGCTGGCAGCGCCTGGGCATTGGCCGCCACCTGATTCAGTGGTGCCAATCACTCGGGCAACGCAGCAAGAAACCGGTTCGCTTGACTGTTTTACACTCCAATCCAGCAAGGCGTTTTTATCAAGGTTGCGGTTTCATTGAAGAGAAACGCACTCGCAACGTACACACCCTCGCCTGGTACCCATCCAGCGTCGCCCACAGCAGACTCGCTATCGCATGAAAGTTCACCTCAACACACTCGGCTGCCGACTCAACGAAGCGGAGCTCGAGACCTGGGCAGAGCAGTTCCGTGGCCACGGCGCGACACTGGTCAACACGCCTGAGAATGCCGATTTATCCGTATTGAACACCTGTGCAGTCACCGCTGAGGCGGTTCGCAAGTCTCGCCAGACACTGCGTCGCCTGCACCGATCAAACCCGTCTGCAAAGTTGGTTGTGACCGGTTGCCACGCCACCTTGTCAAGCGATCAAGTGGCCGGCGAACTCGGTGTTGATTTGGTGCTCGACAACCAGAGCAAACACGATTTGGTCGCGCGCAGCCTGGCCGAACTCGAACTGCCCGTGATGCCAGAGATCGCAACCGCCCCCGCGGAGCCATCTCTGTTCATGCGCAACCGACACCGCGCCTTCATCAAGATTCAAGACGGCTGCCGCTATCGCTGCACCTATTGCATCGTGACCACGGCACGCGGTGAAGAGCGCTCTCGTCCAGTTGCTGAGATCGTCGATGAAATCAATCGACTTGGCGAACTCGGTGTACAGGAAGCGGTGCTCACTGGTGTTCATGTCGGCGGCTACGGCTCGGACCTGGAATCGGATCTATCGACATTGGTCCGCAGTATTCTCGACAACACAGATCTGCCTCGGTTGCGATTTGCGTCAGTCGAGCCCTGGGACTTGCCAGCCGATTTTTGGGCGTTGTTTGCCAACCCTCGCCTCATGCCCCACATGCATTTGCCACTGCAAAGCGGATCAGACAGCGTACTGCGACGCATGGCGAGACGGTGCAAAACGCAAGAATTTCAGGAACTCGTCAGCGCTGCGCGCGCGGCGGTCCCCGGGTTCAATGTCACAACAGACATCATCGTCGGCTTTCCGGGTGAGACTGAGGCGGAATGGCAACAAACCTTGGCCACAGTCGAGTGCATCGGCTTTGGTCACATGCACATCTTCAGCTACTCACGCCGCGAGGGCACCAAGGCTGCAAATCTGCCAGACCCCGTGCCCAAGGCGGTGGCAAGTGAACGCTCACGCACATTGCACGCCCTTGCAGAACAACTCAAACACGACCACATGCGCAGCATGATCGGCAGTGACCAACGCATCTTGTGGGAGGGTCAGGGCACATTGGATAACAACGGCCAGTATTTGCAGTCTGGTTACACCGAGAATTTCGTGCGAGTGCAACGCCACACACAATCCTCAGAGCACACTGCAATCGCAGACGTGCGCATTGTGGATCGGTTCAATGGCCCGCGCGGCTGGGTGTTGCAAGGCGAAGGCACGAGCGGCTCAGCCTGAGCGAAAGCGAGTACGTGCAAACCACAGTTAGCGCGCAATTCGGCAATTTGTTTTATTTCCAACGATCTGTTCGGCACAATCGTGCACGGAGTGTGACTGATACGTTACGTTGCGAAGGCCTATACTCCACCGATCCAGCGCGTGTCCCAGCATTGATCGCACGCAATCTAAATCGATGTCAGTGGACGACGCTGATCGCCAGTGACATTTGCCGGCTTGCGAGGTTGCCATGCAAAAGCGTCCAGATTCCGACCCTACCGAAACACGCGAGTGGTTGGACGCACTCGATGCGGTAGTCGAACACGTAGGTGTCGAACGCGCGCACTTCCTGATTGAGCAACTGATCGACAAAGCGCGTCGCAGCGGTGCCAATCTGCCGTACACCGCGACCACGGCCTACATCAACACCATCCCACCAGATCAGCAGCACCCCAGCCCCGGCGACCATGAGATTGAGTACCGCATCCGCTCGATGATTCGATGGAATGCGACCGCCATGGTGCTGCGCGCGAACCAAGACGATTCAGGCCTCGGCGGTCACATCTCCAGTTTCGCCTCAGCGGCCACCTTGTACGACGTCGGCTTCAACCACTTTTGGCATGCGCCGACCAACGAACACGGCGGCGACTTATTATTTGTGCAAGGTCACTGCGCGCCAGGCATTTACGCGCGGGCCTTTTTGGAAGGGCGTTTGAGCCGCGAGGATCTCGACAAATTTCGTCGCGAAGTGGATGGCGAAGGCCTCTCGTCTTACCCGCACCCGTATTTGATGCCCGATTTCTGGCAGTTCCCAACCGTCTCGATGGGTCTTGGGCCGCTGTCAGCTATCTACCAAGCGCGGTTTATGAAGTACCTCGAAGACCGCGGTTTGAGCAAAACCAGCAATCGCCAAATCTGGGCCTTTATGGGCGACGGCGAAATGGACGAGCCAGAGTCACTCGGCGCGATTTCACTCGCTGGCCGCGAGAAGCTCGGCAACCTCAACTTTGTCATCAACTGCAACCTGCAGCGCCTGGATGGCCCGGTACGCGGCAACGGCAAGATCATCCAAGAGCTTGAAGGCGTATTCAGAGGCGCCGGTTGGAATGTCATCAAGGTGATCTGGGGGTCTTATTGGGACCCACTGCTCGCGCGCGACACCGAGGGACACCTGCAACAGGTGATGATGGATACCGTCGATGGCGAATATCAAAACTTCAAAGCCAAGGGTGGCGCCTACACCCGAGAGCATTTTTTCGGCAAGAGCCCAGAGACCAAGGCGATGGTCTCCACCCTCGCCGACGCGGACATCTGGCGTCTGAACCGCGGTGGCCACGATCCACACAAAGTCTACGCCGCCTACCACGCTGCGGTTAATACCCACGATCGACCAACCGTCATCCTCGCCAAAACGGTCAAGGGCTACGGCATGGGTGAAAGTGGTGAAGGCACCAACGCCACCCACCAACAAAAGAAAATGGCACTCGAAGCGCTCAAGCAAATGCGCACGCGCTTTGATATCCCGCTAACCGACGAGCAAGTCGAGTCACTTGAATACATCAAGCCTGACGCCGACAGCCCCGAAATGACCTACATGCAGAAGCGCCGCCAGTCTCTCGGCGGTTTTCTGCCAGCGCGCAAGAAATTTGCGGCGCCGCTCGACATCCCCAAACTCGACGCCTTCAAGTCCCTGCTCGACGGCTCCGGTGACCGCGAGATGTCGACCACCATGGCCTTTGTTCGCATCTTGAACACGCTGGTCAAGGACAAGCAGATCGGTAAAAACGTGGTGCCAATCGTGCCCGATGAGGCGCGCACTTTCGGCATGGAAGGCATGTTCAGGCAGCTCGGCATTTACAGCTCTGTCGGGCAGCTCTATGAGCCGCAAGACCGCGACCAGATCATGTATTACAAGGAAGACAAGAGCGGGCAGATTCTCGAAGAGGGCATCAACGAAGCGGGCGCCATGAGCTCTTGGGTTGCCGCCGCCACGGCGTACTCAACGCACGGCGTCAACATGGTCCCCTTCTACATCTACTACTCCATGTTCGGCTTCCAACGCATCGGTGATCTCGCCTGGATGGCCGGTGACATGCGCGCCCGTGGCTTTATGCTTGGCGGCACAGCCGGTCGCACCACGCTCAATGGCGAGGGCCTGCAGCACGAGGACGGCCACAGCCATATCCTCGCTAACACCATCCCCAACTGTGTCACCTACGACCCCTGCTACGCCTACGAACTCGCCGTGATTATCCAACACGGTCTCAAGCGCATGTACCAGGACCAGGACGATGTCTTCCACTACATCACGGTGATGAACGAAAACTACACCCACCCGCCGATGCCTGCTGGCAGCGAGGAAGGGATCATCCGCGGCATCTACAAACTGCACGCGGCAAAAGGCGAAAACAACAAGGTCCAATTGCTTGGCTCTGGCACCATCCTGCGCGAAGTCATCGCCGGTGCCGCGCTGTTGAAAGAGGATTTTGGTGTCGACGCTGACATTTTCTCGGTCACAAGTTTCAACGAACTGGCACGCGACGGCGCTGCTTGCGAGCGGCACAACATGCTCAATCCAACCGGCGAAGCACGCACCCCTTGGGTTAGCACCGTGCTCGACGAGTCACTGCCAACTGTGACCTCCAGCGACTACATACGCGCCTGGGGCGATCAAATCCGGCCCTGGCTCAAAGGTGCATACACCGTGCTCGGCACAGACGGCTTCGGCCGCTCCGACACGCGCGAGAAGCTGCGTGAGTTTTTCGAAGTGAACCGTTTCTATGTGGTGGTCGCAGCGCTACACACTCTGGCCGAAGACAACAAAGTGCCACGCCAACTGGTCGCAGACGCCATGGCGAAATACGGCATCCAGCAAGACAAGCCCGACCCAATGACGTCGTAATTTCCGGATTAAACCATGACTCAGAAAATTGATATTCAGGTACCGGACATCGGCGACTCAGCAGAGGTCGAGGTCATAGAGGTATTGGTGGCGCTTGGTGACACCGTCGACGTTGAGCAGTCCCTGCTAACCCTAGAAAGCGATAAGGCGAGTATGGAAGTGCCGAGCAGTCATGCCGGTACCGTCGCCGCCATTTCGGTCAGTGTGGGCGACAAAGTCTCAGCGGGCTCAGCGGTTTTGACCCTAGAGATCAGTGACTCAGCAGACGCACAAGACGCCAGTTCCGCTGAAGACTCCAACGCAGAGGCGGCCACAGAAACAGCCGCAGCCGCGGCTGAGCAGAAAGACGTCGCGGTCACTGTGCCGGACGTTGGCAGCGATGAAGTGACCGTGATTGAAGTCATGGTCAAAGCCGGTGACACCGTCGAGGCCGAGCAATCCCTGCTTACGCTTGAGAGCGACAAAGCGAGCATGGATTTGCCAAGCCCGGTAGCTGGCACCGTATTGCAAGTCGATGTCGAGGTCGGCTCCAAGGTCAGCGAGGGTGATCACGTCGCCCGAATCAGCGCCATTGCAGCGCCGAGCGCCGCGGCTGAGCCGGCACCGGCCGAGACACCGCAGCCAAGCCCCGCACCATCGGCTGCGACACCCGCCGCTGCTGCGCCCGCGACACCACCGGCAGGTGGTACTGCCGCTCGTTCGCCAACGGCTGCAATTGCGCACGCCTCCGGTAAGCGTGCCCACGCGAGCCCATCCGTACGCAAGTTTGCACGCGAACTCGGTGCCGACATCAACCAAGTGCCTGGCAGCGGACCCAAGGGCCGCATCCTCAAACAAGACGTCACCGATTTTGTGCGCGGCGTGGTTGAGAACGCTGGCAGCGTTGGCGTCAATGCCAGTGGCAAAGCGAGCGTTGGCGGCGCCGGCATTCCTCCGATTCCGGATGTGGACTTCTCCCGCTTTGGACCCATCGAGCGCGTGCCGCTGAGCCGGATCAACAAGCTCTCAGCAGCAAATTTGCACCGTAGCTGGCTCAATGTGCCGTTGGTGACGCACACCGAAGAAGCCGACATCACTGAGCTCGAGGCCTTTCGCAAGTCGATCAAAGGCGACGCAGAAAAACGCGGTGTTCGGGTCAGCAGTCTGAGTTTTCAGATGATCGCGCTTGCGCGCACCCTCAAGGCATTTCCCAATTTCAACGCCTCGCTCTCACCAGATGGCGAGTCGCTGATTTACAAGCAGTACTGCCACATCGGCATTGCCGTTGACACCCCGAATGGGCTGGTGGTGCCGGTGTTTCGCGACGTCGACACAAAATCCGTGTTCGACCTCGCTGAAGAGATGATGGACGTGTCCTCAAGAGCGCGCGAGAAGAAGCTCAAGCCCGATGAAATGCAGGGCGCGTGCATGACAATTTCAAGCCTTGGCGGCATCGGTGGTCGGCACTTCACACCGCTTGTGAACGCACCAGAAGTTGCGATTCTCGGCGTCTCACGCGCCAAGATGGAACCCGTGTGGAACGGCGAGAGCTTTGAGCCGCGACTGATGCTGCCAATGTCACTCTCCTACGATCACCGCGCAATCGACGGTGCGGACGCGGCGCGCTTTTGCGTCTACCTCTCCACCCTGCTCGGCGATATCCGCCGTTTGATGCTCTGAGGATTGATCATGGCAGAGCTTCACACTATTGAAGTTCCAGATATTGGTGATTTCGACGACGTTGAAGTCATCGAAATGTTGGTCTCCGTCGGCGACACCGTCGAGTCCGACCAGTCGCTGCTCAGCGTTGAAAGCGACAAAGCCAGCATGGACATCCCCGCACCGCACGCAGGCGTGGTCACCGCGCTGCAAGTGGCTGTTGGCGACAAAATTTCCGCAGGCAGTGTGATCGGTGTGATGGAACTCTCCGAAGCTGCTGCACCCGTTGCTGCAGCGCAGACCGCTGCCAACTCCACAACAGAGCCCGCAGCAGAGGCGCACAACAACACCCCAACTGCGGGTGCCGACCGGCACGTCCAGCTACTCGTTATCGGCGCTGGCCCCGGTGGGTATTCGGCGGCATTTCGCGCCGCTGATCTTGGTGTCAAGACTGTTCTCCTCGAACGCTATCCAACACTTGGTGGTGTGTGTTTGAACGTGGGGTGCATCCCGTCAAAAGCGTTGTTGCATGTCGCCGCTGTGATTGATGAAACCCGTCACATGGGCGACACCGGTGTGCGTTTCGCCGAACCTGAGATTGACCTCGACGGCCTTCGCCAGCACAAAGACGGCGTCATTGGCAAACTCACTGGCGGGCTCGCCGGCATGGCGAAACAACGCGGTGTCGACGTGGTCCAGGGCAGCGGCAGCTTCCGCGATGCCAACAGTGTCACGGTGGTACACGACGGTGGCGAGACCAGCACCTTGTCATTTGACTACTGCATCATTGCCGCTGGCAGCGAGTCCGTGAGCTTGCCCTTTTTGCCAGAGGACCCGCGAATCGTCGATTCAACCGGCGCGCTCGCACTGCCGTCCATACCCAAACGCATGCTCGTCGTCGGCGGCGGCATCATCGGACTTGAGATGGGCTCTGTCTACGCAACACTCGGTGCGTCAGTGGACATTGTCGAGATGGCTGGCAACTTGATGCCAGGCGCTGACACGGATCTAGTCAAAGTGTGGCAAAAGCACAACGCCAAGCGGTTTAGCAACGTTATGCTCAACACGCGCACAACCGCGGCTGATGCCCGCGAAGACGGCGTGTATGTGAGCTTCGAAGGCGACGGTGCGCCGGCGGAGCCCGAGCGCTACGATCTCGTCTTGCAGGCTGTGGGTCGCCGACCCAATGGCGGCAGTATCGGTGTTGAAGCCGCCGGTTTGCCCGTCGACGAGCGCGGCTTCTTGTCGGTTGATCAACAGATGCGCACAGCTAACGCGCAGATCTTCGCCATCGGCGACATCGTGGGTCAGCCCATGCTGGCACACAAAGCGGTGCACGAAGGGCATGTGGCAGCAGAGGTCATCGCCGGTGAGATCAAGGCCGATGACACGCTCAAAGCGTCGGCATTTGATCCACTGCAAATTCCAAGCGTGGCCTACACCGACCCAGAAGTTGCGTGGGCGGGCAAGACTGAAACCGAGCTTAAATCCGAGAACCGCGCCTACCGAAAAGGTCTGTTTCCGTTTGCCGCATCCGGCCGTGCGATCGCCAACCACCGCACTGAAGGATTCACCAAGCTGCTCTTTGACAAAGACACTGGACGGATCATTGGCGGCGGAATTGTTGGTACCGGAGCCGGTGATTACATCGGCGAAGTGTGTCTCGCAATTGAGATGGGTGCCGACGACGTCGACATTGGGAAAACAATTCACCCGCACCCAACCCTCGGCGAGTCCATTGGACTTGCGGCCGAGGTTGCACACGGCAGCTGCACCGATCTCCCACCGCAGCGCGGCCATTGATAATAGTGTGTCGGCAGATACGGCAACTCGCGCCGTATCTTGAGATCCGTATCAAGCTTGCATAACGCTCGGATAGCGAAAACCGTGAACAACGGCAGCGTTTCGCAACCGGCTCTGTTTTCGCAGCACAACGAAGTGTCTCACCCTGTGCTATAGATTTAACGAAATTCGCCACGCTGTTGCGCGCACAGAACCTCTCGGAGCAAGACCCATGTTAGACCACATTGAACAATCTAATACCGCTGGCAATGACTTTGGCAAGTTATTACTACGCCTGACAATCGGTGTGCTCTTGCTGTTTCACGGTTATGCAAAACTCAACGGCGATTTGGGTTGGCTGGAGAACATGCTTGCGGGCTACAACTTGCCACCACAGCTCGCCTACGGCGTCTACGCCGGTGAAATACTCGCGCCAATCATGATCATTCTCGGTGCGTTTTGCAGGCTTGGCGGGTTGATGGTGGTGGTCAACATGGGCTTCGCCTTGTTCCTCGCACACCAAAGTGAATTGATGCTGTTCGACGATCAGGGCGGCTACGCACTTGAGGTTCAGGCCTTCTACCTGTTTACAGCATTGTCAGTGTTGTTTCTTGGCAGCGGGCGGTACGCAGTACGACCAGACTGACTACGCGAGCCCTGCCCGTCTAACGAATCAAGCCGCTCAAATGAGCGGCTTGATTCGTTTTAGCAGCTGATCTGCATCTTCGACGCACGCAATGAATTCCTCACCGAGCGCGGCGCTGTGTTCAAGTGCATTGCGCCAGCGTGATTGTCGCGTGCTGTTATCGAGCGCAAAATCCGCACGGTCTGGTAACTTGCCGCCTGGCAATTGATCGAGGTACGCCTGGGTCGGGCTGATCAACAAGATATCGTCAAGAGCGGACACGGGGGCTGAGCGCCACGGCAGGAACTTGTCAAACCATCCCGGCTTCAAGTGGCCAAAGAAATGTGGATAGAGCGTGATACCAGCGGCTGGGCGTGGCGCGAAAATCAAACCGGGTATGGGGTGGTAATCAAGTAAGCCACCGTCGCGGTACACACCGGGTGCAGCATCGGCAATGTCACACACCCCCTCCATGTAGACAGGCAGTGCGCCGGACGCGCTGATCGCATCGACAATGTTGTTGTCGGTCAATGGAAACTGCAAACTTGGGATGCCGTCCGAAGCGCCGAGCAGCCAGTCACTTCGGGGGTCGCTGAACACCGACCGCGTCGCGCAACCTGACAGCCATTGACGCCCGATCAGATTGCGAAAAAAGCCCGCGACCAACATGCGTTTTTGCGAATTGAGATCTTTTCTTGCCAGTGCGCCTCGGCACAATGCAGCACTGGTGTGCAATCGGTAATGCGGGTGTGTCAGTACCGCTTTGCCATCGTCTGGCAAGGTCGCCGCAATCACTCGCGCCGTCTCCACAGCCACAGTTTCAGGACGTGGCTTGCCAAGGTAAGACTGGGCAATGTACGCGTTGGCGAGGTCTAAAAGCGCGTCTGCAGGCTCCGCCTGGCAGGCAGCTGCAAGCTTAAAGCTGCCGATTGATGTACCGAGTAGATCAATCGGTCCGCGCGCATCGCTTGGCAACCACTGGCCAAAAATGGCCTGGTCAAGGCCGCAGATACCAAGCCATTTGGCTGCACCCGAAGCACCCACCACGGCACGCACATCCGCCCCTCGCGGCCCGCGCTGCGCAAGCGTCAAGATCGCGCCCGCACCTGCGTGAAACTGAAGCAGGGGCTTCACGTTAGAGTTGGAAAATGTGGCAGATAGTGCATCGCAAAACGGATGGGGGAACCGTACAATCGCATTTGGGTCTATTATTTTGGGCAACAGAGTGCCCGTTCACGAGGTGCGCTGTGACGCGCCACGCCACCGCGCAAGCGCGGCTGTGGTTGCGGCATCACGACACTGAACCGAGTGTATCGCATGTGATGCACTCACACACTTTCGCAGCACCGCTGCGACACCAAGGATATATTCCGTTGAAAAAAATCACCTCGGCCCTGCTGCTTGCCGCAGGCTTGTCCACTGCTGGCAGCGTTGGAGCCAATACCGAAATGCAGGATCTCAGTTACAGCCTAGGCGCCCTCGTTGGCGACCGCATTCTCGCACCTTACGCGGAACTCGATTACGACCGTTTGATGGAGGGCCTCAAAGCAGCCCACCAAAAAGGCGAACTGGAAATCGATCTGGAATCCGCTAACGCCATCGTTCAGGAACAAGCACAGAAAGCCCAAGAGCAAGCAACCGCAGTGGCGCGTGAAGCTGGCACGGCCTTCTTGGCAGAACAAGCTGCTCGCGACGGCGTCACCGCGACGGCCTCTGGGTTGCTCTACGAAGTGCGCGAAGAAGGCGACGGCGCTAAACCCGCCGCAACCGATCAGGTCACTGTCCACTACGAAGGCAAGCTGATCGACGGCACTGTCTTTGACAGCTCAATCGCCAGGGGCGAGCCGACGAGCTTCGCACTCAATCAGGTCATTCCAGGCTGGACTGAGGGACTGCAATTGATGTCAGAGGGCAGCAAATACACCTTCTACATCCCCTCTGATCTCGCTTACGGCGAGCGTGGTGCCGGTGGTCAAATTGGACCACACCAGGCACTCATCTTTGAGGTTGAGTTGATCAAGGTTGGTGAATAATCCACTCGGTCCCTGTGCCGAGCTATAGCCAACTGCACGCGGCACTCGCCTGCCACACCGGCTCGCGCGGTGCCGCGTTTTCCCAAACGGGATGAACGCGTGGCGCACCCGACGGTAGAATGAACCAGGCGCAACACGGCCGCAGCCCGGCGGACAGCGTCTCGCTCAACCACCACGGATTACCGCCATGACTTTGCACGTGATTGACCATCCCCTGATTCACCACAAAATGGGGTTGATGCGTGAGATCTCGATCAGCACTAAGAGCTTTCGAGATTTGGCGGGCGAAGTTGGCATGCTGCTGACCTACGAAGCAACGCGAAATCTTCCAACCGAAACCACGCGAATTGAGTGCTGGTCCGGCGAAGTCGAGGTGAAACAACTCGAAGGCAAGAAAATGACTGTGGTGCCCATTTTGCGCGCAGGCCTGGGCATGCTGAGCGGTTGCCTGGAGGCAGTTCCCAGCGCCAGGGTGTCAGTCGTTGGGCTCTACCGCGATGAGTCCACCCTCGAACCCGTCGCCTACTTTGACAAGGTCTGTCTCGATGTCGCCGAGCGGCGCGCGCTTGTCCTAGACCCTATGCTCGCAACTGGCGGCACCGCTATCGCCACCATCGACTTACTGAAATCCAAGGGCTGCACCGACATCCGCGCACTGTTTTTGGTTGCAGCGCCAGAAGGTGTGGCCGCGTTGCAGTCGGCACACCCCGATGTTGACATCTACATCGCCGCGTTGGATGAACGCCTCAACGAGCACGGCTACATTCTGCCCGGACTCGGTGACGCCGGCGACAAGATATTCGGCACCAAATAGCCCCAAAGCGGGACGCAGTGCACACACCGGCTCACGCGCGACTGTTTTGCACCCTACACAACACCAAAAACGCGCATCCGCTAACAGTTTGGCGTGCGGCCTTGACCCATTATGAACTCGTCGACACGCAGTAAGGGGTTGCTGCTAGACGACAGGGGCTGCCGCCTGAGGTCTGCGCTCTCGTAACCATCGTCATCAGACGGTTGTTTGCAGGGTTCCGTGAGATCTGACCACAGGCGCCCCCACACCCTCCTTCCAGATCACTTCAGGGCTTTGCAGAATCACGCGAGTGAGGTGCAAGGGCCGCTGAGATGATGTCGCGCGATCGCGACGCAAAGTCCCGACGCCACAACACATACAGCACCCAGATTGTGCCCACAGACAATCCCAGCGGGTGCAGCAACCACAAGAAACAGGCCAGCGCGAAAAAATAACCGCGCAAGCCGTTGTTGAAATGTTCAGCGGCGAGCATGTGTAACTGAGCAAGCTGTTCGATGCGGTTGCGCTGATCGTCCCCGGCGGCCTCGGGCATGGCGCCCATGAGCACAGCGCAATAGTTGAAAAGCCGGTAGCTCCACATGAGCTTGAAGAAGGCGAAGGCGAACACGCCGGCGACGAGCATGACTTTGAAACGCCAATCAACGCCGATCGAACCCATTTCAAACACCGCCGAGGACATCGAGAATGACGCCTCGACGCTATAACCGAGCATAGCGGTCATCGCGCCAATCATCAGCACTGCGGTCGAGGCGAGAAAACCCACACCCTGCATCAACGCCGATTGAATTTGCGAATCAAAGATACGCACCTCGCGCGCCGCCATCGCGGTGATCCAATCCCGTCGAATCGAGTCCATATGCGCGGCAATACTGAGGTGTTGGCTGTGTTTGTCCGCGTACCACACATAGCCAAACCACCCGACAGTGAACACCAGCAAGCCTGCGACATCAAAAACGTTGAAATTCATGTTGGAATCCGGTGGAAGACAGGCGAACCAGCCAGCGCGCAACAACGCGACAAGCCGCCTACAGTTATAGACAAAGCAGACACATTTCACGCAAGGACGCCACCGGTGCGGATCAAATACCCCCGTTTCAAAGTCAAAGCCGTGTCGTTCGACCTCGACGACACCCTGTGGCCGATACAACCGATCCTGCAAGCTGCTGAGAAAAAGCTGTTCGCGTTGCTCGAAGCCGATTTCTCGCGCATCACCGACGCACTTGACCTCGACGCGCTGCAAGCGCGGCGCATGGCTTTTTTCAAACCGCGAACCGAACTGCACCACGATCTCACCCGACTACGCCAATTGTACTTTGTCGACCTGTTGACTGAGTTTGGCTACGACAGCGGCGCTGACACCTTACTCGAACAATTTAAGCACTGGCGAAACGACGTCTCTCCCTACCCCGGCTGCGAAGCATTTCTAGAGACCTTGTCCGCACATTTTCCATTGGTCGCTTGCACCAATGGCAACGCCGACGTGTTTCAAACCCCTATCGGCCGTTACTTCACCGCCAGCATCCGCTCAGAAGAAGCCGGCGTCGCCAAACCGCATGCCGACATTTTCAAGCAGACCTGCGCCGCGGTCTCTGTGCGTGCATCTGACCTCGCCCACGTCGGAGACAACACTGTGACCGACGTCATGGGTAGCCAACAATTTGGCTGTCACGGCATCTGGTACAACCCCGAACAACTGCCCTGGCCTCACAGCGGCCAACCCCCGCCACACGCAACCGTTGCCAACTACGACGAATTACTCGCGCTGTTGCAACCGAGTTGAAAGCGCTGCAAGCCTGAGCAGCGTTTTTTTCACTCTCGCCCATCACGCGGGCACCGTAGACTGCCGAGAAGCTGCAAAAATAGGACGAATAACGCGTTGAATACCTTCACACGTTTACTTGAAAGCCACGAGGTGTTGCTGGCCGACGGTGCCACCGGCACAAATCTCTTCGAGCTCGGGCTGCAAAGCGGTGACGCACCGGAACTCTGGAACGCGGAATTCCCCGAACGCATAAGGCAACACTACCGCGCCTTCATCGACGCCGGCTCCGACCTGGTTCTGACCAACACCTTTGGTGGCAATAGCAGTCGGCTCGCGCTGCACAAGGCAGAGGGTCAGGTAAGGGAGCTCAACGTTGCAGCTGTCCATTTGCTGAAACAAGAAATAGAAGACAGCGGCCGAGACGTTGCCATTGCAGGATCAATGGGCCCGACCGGGGATATCCTCGAGCCCAGTGGACCACGCACGATAAGCGATGCCACTGAGATTTTCAGCGAGCAGGCACACGCGCTGGCCGACGGCGGCGCCGATGTGCTGTGGCTCGAAACGCTGTCATCTCGCGAGGAGTGCCTGGCGGCAGTGACCGGCGCGGCCGAGACAGGCTTGCCCGTGGTGATGACCATGAGCTTTGATACCAATGGCCGAACCATGATGGGCCTGACGCCAGAGGACGTGTTGCTGATGCAAGCGGACCTCCCCTGCAAGCTGCACGCCTGGGGTGGAAACTGCGGCCTTGGCGCGTCTGAAATCATTGCGGCATTGCTGAACGCGCGCGTCGCTAACCACGCTGACAAGAACCCGCCACCCTTTGTCGCCAAAGCCAACTGCGGAATCCCACAATACGAAGACGGCAAGATCGTGTACTCCGGCACGCCGGAACTCATGGCCCGCTATACAGAACTTGCCATTGACGCCGGCGCGCGCATAGTGGGCGGTTGCTGTGGCACGACCCCGGGACACATTGCGGCCATGCGTGAGATCATCGACAACCACAAGCGTGGCACGCAACCCAGTGCGGAGCATATTGTCAACGAGCTCGGTGAATTGACTGACGGCACTTGGGCGTTGATCAATGGCACTACGCCAAAAAAACCGTCGCGACCCAGCCGCCGCAGGCCTCGCCAATAAGGCAACTGATCAGCGCAAGCGATACCGCAGCGCGGTGCTCAATCGACCTTTGAGACCTGCCACCGCGTCGGCATCGCTACGCGACACGCTGAGGGCAATATTGATTTCAAAGGTGTTGCTGATGTCGTAGACAAATCCGCTTGCCAGCGTGTCGTCACGCACGCCGTCGATTGCGGTGTGTTGCCAGTTATTGACCCAATCAACGGTGTCCGAAAGCTCAAAAGTGTAAGTCAATTGATTGCGAAATACGCCGCTATCATGCTGTTCCAGTGAACGACTAAAGCGCGCGTCTTCGATCAATTGCCCGCGGTTTCCAAAGGGTTTGGCGTAGCGCATTGTGAGGTTGATCGCTTGGTCACCCGCGTTGCCCACCGGGTCAGACACAACGTAGCCTATGCCAACCCGAGCAACGAAACCGTGTTCCCGGGTGTTGATGTTCTCGCGCACCAGCACCTCGTCCACTTTGATCACACCGAGCGCGCCCAAGCCCTTGCCACCAATCAGACCGGCGCCGATAAGGGTTTCTTCGATTTCATCGAACCACGCCTCACGGTATCCGTCATCACCGAGCCGCGCGCGGTATTCCTCCTCGCGATTGATGCTCTGTGCCAAATGCAACAGCACCACGTCGGAGGGATAGAAGGTGATTAAATTGTAGCGCGAGAGTTCTTCCACCAAGCGCAGCGCCTTGGCGAGTGAGGTGGCATTGATCACTCGCCCGTAGCCTACGCCCGCCTGCACATTGGCAAAGGGATCACTGCCGGGAGAATCATCGCGGTACTCAAGGCCGGTGAACCAGAATTGGTTGGGGTTTCTTTCGAGGTAGTTGTCGTAGTTCGCGATCGCCTGGCTTGCGATGTTGTCGGTGCTCGAATCACCGCGTTGATTTCCGCGTGACACCGTGCCCGTCGCACTCGCCTCGACGCTCCACACCAACGGCAGCGTACTCAACACGCGCCGGTAGTTGGCGTTGATTGTGAGGTCGAAGCTGTTCTGAAAGTCAGACAGCGGCAGCGTGCCACCGCTGTCAATGGCAGCTTGCGACTGCGCCTGATTCGCAATCTCCGCGTTATAGGCGGTGTTGTTGGCCACGAACTGCCCGGTGACAAAAGCCTCTTCCCACTGACTATTGGGATCAACGTAGTCATCGAGCGAGATCGCCAGCAACTGTGTGGGCAGTGCCACAAGCCACAGCGCAGACACCACCGCCCTACAGCTCAACCGCACTGATATCGCTCCACAATCCCCTCCAGTGGCGGCCAACCCGCCGTCTTCTGCGGCTATTGTACCCCTCCTCGCGCTGGGACGGCGTAATCGGCGCGGGTCTCCACGCCCTGCACTCAGTGGTTGTATTCCCGCGCCGCTTCGCAGAGGTAGTCCCAGAGATACTCCGCGTGGCTCCAACGCACACACAAAACAGCTTGGTCATCTCGCACCATATGCAGCAATACAGAGCATTTAGCCATGCGCGTCGCAGCCTGAGACCCAGCCGGGAACCCCTCTGCACTGACGTCTAGCGGCGTGAGTTTAGCGAGAACGTCACGCGTGGCCTGACCACTGAGCGCGAGCTCGGTGTAATAGTCACTGACATCGACCGCAGAGGCATGGCATTGGCCAAATGCGTCACGCAACTGCGCAAGGGTGTCCTCAACGGCGTCAAGTTCACATTGCAGACGCCACTCATCCGGTCCGAGGCACCACAGGCTCGCCTGACCAGACTCCACGCGTTGGCCAACTTGCGTCGGCAAAGCGCCACTGAAACGCGCGCTGAGTGCCTCGACAAACGCCGAGTCGCCAGCGTTGCCGCGCAACGACACCTTGCCCGACAAGGGCCTTTCCTCGAGGCTTAGCGCACCGAGCAGCAGTGGTAAATCTGCCAAGGGCGTACGTGCAACCGGTGTTGGGAATGTATTCATCAACTTTTCACTCGCTCGCCTGCGGCGTCCACGAAAACCGGGTCGACCACCTTTGCTCGCACCCGCCGCCCGTCAATCAATGGCAGGTCAACCCAGTCGCCTTTCCGCTTGAAACCGCCTTGGATAACCGCCAGCGCAATGGACCGCCCACCATCGACATTGGGGCTGAAGTAGCTCGATGTCACGTGTCCGATCATCGGCATCGGTGGTGCGGCGCGAAGCTCGGAGACCACGTGCGCACCCTCGGGCAGAACCAGGCTTGGGTCTTCACTGAGCAGGCCGACGAGTTGTTTGCGCCCGTCGCGCGACGTGTCGCTTCGCGTGAGCGAGCGCTTGCCGAGGAAATCCGCTTTCTTCTTACTGACAATCCAGTCCATGTCGAGATCGGAAGGTGTCATCGTGCCATCCGAATCTTGGCCAACGATGATAAAGCCCTTCTCTGCGCGCAGGACGTGCATGGTCTCGGTGCCGTAGATCACCATGTCGTGCGCGGCCCCAGCCGCGACCATCTGCTCCCAGACAAAGCGTCCGTAACGCGCAGGCACATTGACCTCAAACGCCTGCTCACCGGTGAAACTGATGCGAAAGACGCGAGCGGGCACGCCGGCTAATTGGATTTCCTTGAATCCCATGAATGGCAACGCGTCATTGCTGACGTCATCCTCAGTCAACGCTTCAAGCACCGCGCGCGCACGCGGCCCATTTAAAGCCATCACCGCCCACTGCTCTGTCACGCTGGTTGCGTGTACCCGCTTGTCCGGCCACTCGGTCTGCAACCATTCCTCAATCCAGCCGAGCACCCGCGCCGCGCCACCGGTGGTGGTGGTCATGTGGTAGTGGTTCTCAGCAACGCGCGTGGTGACACCGTCGTCGAACACCATGCCGTGTTCATTGAGCATCAACCCGTAGCGGCACTTGCCAACGGCGAGCCCACCCCAGGCGTTGGTGTAAAGCATGTCGAGCAACCAGGCGACGTCCTCGCCTTGTAAATCGATCTTGCCAAGCGTCGAAGCATCAAAAAGGCCTACTCCCTCGCGAACGGCCTGACACTCGCGACGCACGGCGGCGTCCATGTCTTCACCGGGCTTGGGGTAGTAGCGCGCGCGCTTCCAATCTCCGACATCCTCGAACACCGCGCCGTGATCCGCTTGCCAGTCGTGGATGGGTGTCTTGCGCACCATGTGGAAGAGGTGTCGCCGATTTTGCCCGACAATCGCGCCAAAAGTCAGCGGTGTGTAGGGCGGCCTAAACGTCGTGACACCCACTTCCGGCACGGTGATACCGCGTGAACTCGCGAGGATGCCAATGGCATTGACGTTAGAGGTCTTGCCCTGGTCAGTTGCCATGCCAGTAGTGGTATAGCGTTTGGTGTGTTCAATCGACTCAAAGCCCTCGCGCTGGGCGAGCCACAAGTCTGCTGCGGTGGCATCGTTTTGAAACTCATGGAAGTGTTTCTTTGGACCCTCACCCACAGGGTGATCACACGGGACCACCCAGAGCGGACGAAGCGCGCCAATGCTCGCAACGCGCTCCGCACTCGGTGCAGGACCCGTTGCGCCACCAGCTGCCCAACCCGCATTCAATGCCTGATCAAGAGAAAACTCGCCGTCACAGGCGCCAACACTACTGTGCGGCATGGTGCTCGCACACGCGGCAGGCGCGTAAGTGTGGGTGTCTTCGAGCCAGCGCAATTTGCCTTTGGCTTGGCTGTGCAAATGCACAGCGGGGTTCCAGCCACCACTCGAGCACGCGCTGTCACAGGGCACTTTTTGCACCGGCCCATCCACACGCGTCCCGTCAGCGCTGAGCGCCATCACGTCTACAGATTGCAGGCCGTTGCGGTAGCTCACACCGGTGATTGCAGAGCCCATCATGCGGGTCACGCCTGCTGCATCGGCGCCGCGCTCAGCTGCGTCTCCCGCCGTGTCCCGGCAATCGACCAGGGTGACCGCCACGCCCGCTGATGCGGCATCTATTGCGGTGCTATAGGCAGAATCGTTGTTGGTGAACACCACCAGACGTCGCCCGGGCAACACGCCGAAACGGTGCTGATAGGTGCGCACCGCTGAGGCGAGCAGAATGCCTGGACGGTCGTTGTCAGCAAACACCAGCGGCCTCTCAATCGCGCCGGTTGCAAGCACCACCGATTTTGCTCGGAACTTCCACAGGCGCTGGCGGGGCAGATCGTCTGACGCCTGCGGTCCGAGGTGGGCTGTAACGTGCTCGGTTGCAATCAGGTAGTTGTAATCAAAGTAGCCCGTCAGCGTGGTGCGGGTGAGCACCCTGACGCACGGGTGCTCGGCGAGTTCGGCGCGCACACCCGCCACCCAGTCGAGCGCGCTCTGACCGTCAATGGTGTCCCGACTGCCAAGTAAAGACCCGCCAAGTTGTGGGTTCTCATCAACCAGAACCACACGCTTTCCGGCGCGCGCGCCGGACAGGGCCGCAGCCAAGCCCGCTGGACCCGCACCGACAACGAGCAACTCGGGCTGATCATGGCGGTGTTCGTAGCGGTCAGGATCGGGCAAACGTGGCGACACGCCAAGACCGGCGGCCCGACGAATCACGTGTTCATAAGTCATCCACAGGCGCTCTGGCCACATGAAGGTCTTGTAGTAGAAGCCCGCCGGGAAGAACCTGGACAGCCAGCTGTTGACCACACCGATGTCGTACTTGAGGCTCGGCCAGCGGTTTTGACTGCAAGCGTTCAGGCCATCGTAGAGTTCAATGGCCGTGGCGCGCGTATTGGGCTCGGTGTGCGCACCGCGCTCGAGTTGAATGAGCGCATTGGGCTCTTCAGAACCCGCTGCGAGCAAACCCCGAGGCCGGTGGTATTTGAAGCTGCGCCCGAGCAAGGTCACACCATTAGCCATCAATGCAGAGGCCAGCGTGTCACCCGGATGACCCGTGTACGTCTTACCATCAAACTCAAAGGACAGCGTGCGAGAACGGTCTATTAGGCCGCCAGCGGGCAGACGATTATCTTGCGTCATGATACGCGCTCGAGATCAGCCGGCGGCGCTTCACCGGGCTTGTAAAATGCGAGAAATTCGTCTGTCGCTGTGTTTCGCGCCGCGTTAAACCAGCGCCCACACCCGTGATCGTGAGTCCAGCGTTCAAGGTGGACGCCTTTTACATTCTTGCGAAAGAAGACGTAGTCACCCCACGCGGCATCATCCATCTCGAGGGAATTTTCCGGGCGTGCGATGTGCGCTTCACCGTGGCAATGAAATTCAGTCTGGTCGCGCTCGCCACACCAAGGACATGAAATCAAGAACATTGTGCGTCTCCAGGTCAGTGCGCGACAGCGGATGCGGCGCCTTCGTCAACCAAGGCCCCGCTGTTAAAGCGGTCCATCGAAAACGGCGCAGCTATCGCGTGCATGTCGCCATTGGCGAGAGAATGTGCGAACACGTGGCCAGAGCCTGGTGTGCACTTGAAGCCACCAGTGCCCCAACCGCAATTAAAATACAAGTTGCGCACTGGCGTTTTACTGATGATCGGTGAGCGGTCCACTGTGACATCAACAATACCTCCCCACTGGCGCAGCATGCGCATGCGGGTAAACAAGGGATACATCTCGCAAATCGCTTGCAAGGTGTCTTCTATGATGTCGTAGCTGCCGCGCTGGGTGTAGGAGTTGTAGGCGTCAGAACTCGCGCCAATGACCAACTCACCTTTGTCAGATTGACTGATGTAGGCGTGCACCCCATTTGACATGATCACGCAATCCACCACCGGCTTCACAGGTTCGGAGACCAATGCCTGAAGGGGGAACGATTCAAGCGGCATACGAAACCCTGCCATCTCCGCCATCACTGACGAGTGCCCAGCTGTGACCACCCCCACAGTCTTCGCACCGATCCGCCCGCGCGAGGTTTGCACACCTGTGACCGTGCCGTCTTGAATATCAAAGCCCGTCACTTCACAGTTTTGAATGATGTCGACGCCGGCGGCATCAGCCGCACGGGCGTATCCCCAGGCGACAGCATCGTGGCGCGCAGTGCCGCCGCGTTTTTGCAACAGCGCGCCAAGCACGGGGTAGCGCCCTTCCATGGACATAAAGGGCACCATCTCGCGCACTTGTTCTGGGCTCAAAAATTCGCTGTCGATGCCATTGAGGTAGATGGCGTTGCCGCGGCGTTGAATCTCCTGCATGTCGTGGACGCTGTGCGCCAAATGCAACAGCCCGCGAGGCGAGTACATCACGTTGTAGTTGAGTGCCTGAGACAGACCCTGCCAAAGCTGCATCGCGTGGCCGTAGAGTGCGGCGGATTCATCCCACAAGTAGTTTGAGCGAACAATAGTGGTGTTGCGCCCCGTATTGCCTCCGCCGAGCCACCCTTTCTCGATCACGGCGACGTTGGTGATACCGCATTCTGTGGCGAGGTAATACGCTGTCGCCAAGCCGTGTCCACCACCGCCGACGATTACGACGTCGTATTCGCGCTTGGGGTCTGGGCTACGCCAAGCACGTTGCCAATTCTGGTGATAGCTGAAGGCATTGCGCACCAGCGAGAAGACGGAATATCGCGACATTGGCCGGGTCCTGGCGTCGGTTCGGGGAACAGGGCCGAGATCGCATCGTTATAGCGTCAACCCGTCGCGATTGTAGGGAGGCCGGTGCACGACGAGTTACTCAAATGCGACGCGCGCAGACCGCCACTGCACCGTCGATTGCCCTGCACGCGAGAGTAGCATTGCACCAAGCTGCGCGCAGAGCGGCGCATGGCACAACCGTTGAACACGGCCGTGCCATGCGGCTTATCAAACAGCGTTCAACATCGCCTCGGCGTCAAATATGTCGAGACCAAGACTTGTCCCAACTTCCTCGTGCACCACTTTGCCGTTCATCACGTTCAATCCACGGCGAAGATGGACGTCATCAAGCAAGGCCTGCTTGTAGCCCTTGTTCGCCAGAGCGAGCGCGTGCGGCAGAGTCGCGTTGTTAAGCGCGTAGGTGCTGGTGCGTGGCACTGCGCCGGGCATGTTCGCAACGCAGTAATGCACAACACCGTCAACTTCATAGGTGGGCTCTGCGTGCGTGGTCGCGTGTGAGGTTTCAAAGCAACCACCCTGATCAATTGCCACATCCACCAAGACAGCACCCGGGTTCATGCCGCCAACAAGATCACGTGTGACCAACTTGGGCGCGGACGCACCGGGAATCAACACTGCACCGATGACCAAGTCTGCTTCGAGCACATGCCGTTCGAGTGCGTCGTGGGTCGAATAGACCGTGCGGGCGCGGCCTTCAAACTGTGCATCCAACGCCCGCAGCGTGTCGACGCTTCGGTCGAGCACAGTGACATCAGCACGCATGCCCACTGCCATTTCCGCGGCGTTGCGTCCGACAACGCCACCGCCAATGACCACCACTTTGGCCGGCTCCACACCGGGAACGCCGGCGAGCAACAACCCGCGACCACCGGCGGGCTTTTCCAACGCAGACATACCAGCCTGAATTGACAGACGGCCGGCGACTTCTGACATGGGTGCCAAAAGCGGCAAGCCGCCACGTGGCGAGGTCACGGTTTCATAGGCCACACAGACGGCACCGGAGTTGAGCAGATCGCGTGTTTGATCCGGGTCAGGCGCAAGATGGAGGTAGGTATAGAGGAGCTGCCCTTCGCGCAGCATCGCGCGCTCAACCGCCTGCGGCTCTTTGACCTTAACGATCATATCCGCCTCAGCAAATATCTGCTCAGCTGTGTCGACGATCACTGCGCCTGCGGCGGTGTATGCCGTGTCATCGGCGCCAATGCCGACACCGGCGCTCGACTGCATCATCACGCTGTGGCCGGCGCGCACCAATTCGGCGGCGGCAGTGGGTGTCAAACCGACGCGGTACTCGTGGTTCTTAATTTCCTTCGGGCAACCGATTTTCATATTCTTGGTCCTGGTAAAAGGCGCCAGTTCGATGCCGCGCCTTGGTGTACTTGTTCGCGCACATTCTGGACGCAATCCGGTCGAATTTCGTTGTTATGTGCGATTGTTTTGCCATATCCACACAATTTTTGATTGCATACACAGTGTTTGGCGAAATATTATTCGATATATGAGCACTGACCCTACCCCGACGCCAGAACTGGACGAGCGCGATCGCCGCATACTCGAATGCCTACAAAAAGATGGGCGCATGGCCAACAGCGATCTCGCTGAGCGGGTCAACCTGTCCCCGTCCGCCTGCCTTCGCCGAGTTAAACGCCTGGAAGAAATTGGCGTCATTGACCGCTACGTCGCGCTGCTCGGTCGAGCCAAACTTGGCCGTGCTGGCACTGCCTTTTTGTTGATAAAGATGGAGCGCCAATCGAAGGATCTCTTTAAACAGTTCGAGCGGGCGATCGTTGAGATCCCGGAGGTGCTAGAAGTCCATCTGATCGCAGGGGATGCGGATTACATTGTCAAAATGGCATACCGCGACGCGCAAGATTTTGAGAGATTGTATTTTGAAGATCTGATGAATTTGCCGGGTGTGGTCGGCACGCAGACTAAACTCTCCTTGCGATCCGTTTACAGCGACACCGCGCTCAGAATGCGGCGCAACTGAGATCGCGCATCGCAATACTTTTGATTGAGGATATGGTTGTAATGGACCTCTTTACACTTGAAAATTTGTTTACGCTTTTCATGCTGGTGCTGTTGCAAGCCGTGCTTGGCTTTGACAACCTTCTGTACATCTCGCTTGAATCCCAGAGCGTCCCCACGGCACAACAATCACAACTGCGCAAACTCGGCATCGGTTTGGCGGTTGCCCTGAGAATCGTGTTGCTGTGGTCGCTGGTCTCGATACTCGATACGTTCCAAGCAGAAATTTTCAGCGTCAACCTGCCTGGCTTTATCGAGGGCAGTTTCAACTTACAAGCTGTGGTCGTGCTGATTGGAGGCGTGTTCTTGCTCTACACCGCGACAAAAGAAATCAGCCACATGCTAGTTATTGAAATCAGCGAGTCACACGAACGCAAGCAAAAGTCGTTTTTCTCTGCGCTGATGTGGATCGTGCTGATGAACGCAGTCTTCTCTTTTGACTCGATCTTGTCCGCCATGGCCTTGACTGACAATTTCATTGTCATGGCAACCGCGATTATCATCGGCGGCATACTCATGATCTGGTTGGCAGACCATGTCACTGAGTTTTTGAAGAAGAACCGCATGTACGAGGTGGTCGGCCTGTTCATCTTGTTCCTCGTTGCGGTTATGCTGATTTCAGAGGGCGCTCACCTCGCGCATTTGATGTTGTTTAGCTACGCGATTGAGCCTCTGAGCAAAGCCACCTTCTACCTCGTGATTTTCGTAATGGTGCTTGTGGACATCGTGCAGTCACGGTACCAGCGCAAAATTCAGGCGATGTTGCAGCGCTCGCGTTGACGCCCATCAGAATGATTTGTTGCCAAATCACTTGGCGCGCGGTGGCAAGGTGGCAGCGGATCACAACAACGCGTGTTGTGATCTGACAGCTTGCAAGGTTTGGGAATGTGAGACCTGAGAATTAATCTCAGGTCTCAAGTGATGTGGCTAAGGTTCAACACTGCGCTTGGCTGTTTGAAGCATGCGCTCAGCTTGCTCTGACTCAAATAATGGCGCCCAACTGACCAGCATCTGAGCGTAGTTATCGGCACAAACCGTTCGGCTTTCCGCATCAGCGTCAGCCGACTCGTGACAGGTACTCGACCAGACCCGTTCAATTGAGTGACCGTGATCACGCCAATACTGGTCTTCTCCGGAAACAGCAATGCTGTCGTCGTAGAGGTACATTGCACTTTGAGCGATTCGGGCACCACCTGGCACAAGCTCAAGCAGCATCACGTTCGCCAGATCCGCCACAGCGTCAGTACCCAGCAACTGGGTTGCTGGATCTTGCTGCGCCATCAGTGCGCGTGCCAACTGGTAGACACCTGCATACAAAAAGGCGTCGTCAATGAGTTGAGAGCTGGAACCGATATCGGATTTTCGACCAACTGCCGCGGCTCTTGCCATAGCACTGCGCCAATGCCCGTAACTGAGCACAATGGTGTTGGTCGCCGGATCAAAGCCGCTTTCAGGGGAATCATCGACAACCACAAACAGGTCACCGCGCAGCGTCGTGTGTCGGTCCGCAATATCAACCAGAGCCTCCAAGGCACCCGAGCGCATCAACGACTGGCGCGCACTGCGGGATGTGGAATTTTCCGGCCACGCCACACTGACAGTGGTCTGTCCCGCGAGGCTTACACTGGCTACCGCAGCGAGCAAGGCACCGGCTAAATAGCGAATCTGCAACGTCATACTTCAATCCAATGGATTCTCAGAACTTAATTGTAGTGTTACCCACGCAAATTGGCCCCATGCGCAGAAATGTACTGTCACAGATACAACGCCGCCTCATTGTGCAAAGCCAAAGATACAGCGCTGTAACACCCAACGTGAACACATGGTATCGAATGGCGACCACTGGTCAATTTGCGAACTGCCACACGGTGTCACACAGACGTAATTCGGACTATTGCCGCCCCGAATCCGTTGGTGAACCGCCATGTCGAGCCCCTTTCGCCTCAGTGCTCTGAGCATTGCTCTGGCCACATTGACTGCATGCGGCGGCAATATCGATCCGTCCTCCGTCTCTTTGAGCCAAGGACCCGCGTCCGCACTCGCACACGAAGTGCCGGATGCGACTCCAGTGGCGACCGGCAATGACGACGACAACGATGATGGCGACGACGGTACGGGTACCGGCGGCGTAGAGTCGCCCACAGGCGGCGGTGACCCTGACGACTCAGACGACTCTGACGATTCCGACGATTCAGACGATTCAGACGATTCAGACGATTCCGACGACTCCGACGACTCCGACGACTCCGACGATTCCGACGATTCCGACGATTCCGACGATTCCGACGATTCCGACGATTCCGACGATTCCGACGATTCCGACGATTCCGACGATTCCGACGATTCCGACGATTCCGACGATTCCGACG
>CALAMQ010000011.1 GCA_937925815.1 uncultured Granulosicoccaceae bacterium
CATTTTTTACGCAGCAAATCGCTGTTATGCACAAATGAATTCAAACGATATCGCAACTCATCACGGAAGAGCATTACGCTTTACAATCGCTAACCCATATTGATCAATGGTCATACAAGATCAGAGCGCATCTGCAGCCACGAAGCGCTTCTCACCGCATCCCGAGCCTCATACTCCGTGAGTGAATCGAGCAACCCCTGATTAAACGACGCTTCGCGGTCTTCCCCGATCGCGGTCAGTCGCTGGGTATACCAGGCGGTGATGCTGCCCGGCGGTGGGGTGCCGTCAAATCGTGGGAAGTCTGGATCTTTTCTCTCTTCGCTTGTCCAGTGGGTCGCGAGTTGTGGGTCGATGGCGAGCGCCCGCGCGACACCGATCAGGTCGCAGGCGTTTTGCTCGATAGCGTCTATGGCTTGGCTTCGTTGTTTGAAGCCGCCGGTGACCATGATCGGGATATCGGTTTCGGCTTTGGCGCGTTTGGCGAAGTCTGTGAAGTACGGTCCTTTGCCACCTGCGTCGGAGCTGTTCTTGGCACCCGGGAAGTAGGTGCCGCCGCTGATGTCGATCAGGTCCAGGCTTGTGTCGTTCAGCATCTTGATCGCTTCAAGCGAGTCGGCCTCGGTCAGGCCGCCCTCGAGTTGATCGCTTGAATTGATGCGCAGGCCAATCGGGAAGCTTGGTCCCACGGCATTGCGCACGGCGCTAATGATATCGAGCAGGATTCGCGCACGGGCTTCGATGCTGCCGCCGTAGCCGTCGGTTCGGTGGTTAAAGAGCGGCGACAGGAATTGGCTCAGCAGGAATCCGTGGCCGGCGTGCAGGTGCACGCCGTTGAACCCGGCGTCTTTGGCGAGGGTGGCAGCGTGCGCGAATCGCGCGGGCAGCTGTTCGACTTCGTCTGTGGTGAGTGCGCGGCATTGCAGGCCGTCGAGGTCGAGCGCAGAGGGGCCGGCGGGTTGGCTGATCGGCGGGTGTGCGAGCGCGCCGGCGTGACCAAGCTGCGGCCAGAGGTGCGCGCCGTTGATTTGTGCACGCGAGGCGAGTGCCTTGAGCTTTGCGGTGTCGCTGCCTTGCCACAACACGAGGTTGCCGGGTTTCTCGGGGTAGCGCGGGTCGATCTGCACCTCACCGATAAAGGAGATGGCCACACCGCCTTCAGCCCAGCGCTCGTAGAGCCGGATCTGGGTGTCTGTCGGATTGCCTCGGCCATCACCAAGCGAATCGGACATCGCGGATTTCGCGATGCGGTTTTTGAGCGTGGCACCACAGGGCAGCGTGAGAGGCGCCCCCAATGTCTGGCCGGCTGATGAATCAGTCATGGGTGTTGTTGCCCTGAGTGCGTTCGGCTGTCCAGCCGTGGATGTGGTGCTGAATGACCCGCTGCAGTCCTGTCTCGAGCTCGCGCGCCACCAGCGCCGGGCCAAGGTGGTTTGCCGCCTCGCCGTGCAACCACACGGCGGCACTCGCCGCAGCGAACGCCGGCATGCCCTGGGTGAGGAGGCCCGCCACGGTGCCCGCGAGCACGTCACCGCTGCCGGCGGTCGCGAGCCAAGGTGGTGCGTTGTCGTTGACGCTCATGTCGCCCTTTGGGCTTGCGACCACGGTGTCCGCGCCTTTGAGGATCACCGTCGCACCACTGCGTTCAGCCGCGGTCTTCGCGCGGACGAGCTTTGACGGGTTGTCTGTGAGATCTGGGAAGAGCCGCGCGAATTCACCGTCGTGCGGGGTGATGACGACGTCGCTGTCTGCGCTCGAGATGGCGTCGAAAAGTGATTTCGGCGCGTCTGCAAAAGCAACCAAAGCACCGGCGTCAAGCACGCAACGACGGCCAAGCGCCAACACGGCGAGAACGGTATCGCGCGTGGCCGCGTCGGGCGGCAAACCGAAACCCAGCGCGACGCCGTTCAAGCGAGTATCTGCCAGCAAGGCCTCAAGTGCCGCCTTGTCTTCGACAGGAGCGACCATGATGTCGGTGAGCTGGCTCGCGTGTGCCGGCAGCGCATCCGGCGGGCTCGCCACTGTCACAAGCCCGGCCCCGACGCGCAAAGCGGCGGTGGCGGCAAGGCGTGCAGCACCGCCGAATTGCGCGGGTCCCGAGATCACGACGCAGTGGCCGCGATGGTATTTGTGGCCATCGAGCTTCGGCACCGGGTAGTCAGCGCGCCAGAGCGCGGGCGCGTTGCGGTGCGCGGTGAACCCACTCTTAGCCAACACGGCATCATCGATACCGATCTGCGCGAGCACGCGCTCGCCGCTGTGGCTGCGGCCGGGCAAGAGCAGGTGGCCAGGCTTGTATCGGAAAAAGGTCACGGTCGTGTGCGCCTCGATAGCACGGCCAAGCACTTGCCCCGTTGCGCCGTCAATGCCGCTTGGCAGGTCAATCGCAACCACCGGCACACCGCTCGCGTTGATGTCCGCGATGGCTGAGGCGGCGTGGCGTGACGAGCCACTTTGAAGCAGCTTGCCGATCACCGCCGACACCGCGCCGGTGGGGGTAATGGCTCGGTTGAGTCCCGCACCAAAGAGGGCGTCGACGATGACATCAAAGGTTGCGTCATCGGGCACGTCCGACAGCACAAGGTCCGCGTCGAGCGCTTCGAACGCCAAGGCCGCGTCACCACCGAGACGCGAGCGGCTACCGATCAGCTCGACCGAGACCTCAACACCCCGCTCCGCCAACAACCGTGCGACCACAAAACCGTCGCCGCCGTTGTTGCCAGTGCCGCAAACCACCAACACACGCTTGGCGTCAGGAAAGCGGTTCAGCACGGTGTCAGCCACCGCGCGGCCGGCGTTTTCCATGAGTGTGATACCTGGCGTCCCAGTTTCGATAGCTGCGCGGTCTGCGGCTGCCATCTGTGCGGGGCTCAGCAGTTCAAGTGCCGCGTTCGAAGTGTCAGGCATGACTGATGAGCTCACCCTTTTCACTGAGCCAAACCCTGCGTGCTTTTAATGTTTCAGGGTCAATCAGACGGGCCATGATTTCAACGTTGTGCGCCACAGCACCTCCCAGCCTATTTCCCGATGACGAGTGAGTTTCACAGCCGTCTGCCAATCAATCTCACCGCAACCCGCAGTGTAAACCACTGTCACCGGTGCGCTCCTATAGCCACCATCAAAACCGAGGTCGCATGGTGCTTACTAACTTGTGCAAGTTAATGCACCGAGACGGGACGCGAGCTGGCACCGTGATGACACCGCAGGGTCGGTTTAGTCTGATTGACGATCCCGAGACACTCGATATCAGCCCGTTCAAGCAGAAATCGATTTCGGTGCACTGGGAGTTTATGTACACCCGGTCCCTCTTTGGCACCCCTGACATGCACCGCCAACGCACTATACTGAATCAGGTGTCCAGTCTTGTTGATGCTGGCAAGATCAACTCCACGGCCACCGACACACTCGGCACCATCACGGCGGCAAATCTCATGGCGGCCCATGCGATTCTGGAAAGTGGGAAAGCCAAAGGCAAGCTTGTATTAGAAGGGTTCTAACATGGCCATACAACAACTCGACCACGTCAATATCGTCACCACCCAGCTGGATGACATGGTCGAGTGGTACGTGTCTGTGCTTGGTATGGTTATGGGTCACCGGCCAGACTTCCCCTTCCCGGGAGCGTGGCTCTACGCCAATGGCAAGCCGGTCGTCCACTTGGTCAGCTCAGACAAACCAGACCTTATCGGCAGCGACGCAAGCCTGAAGCTTGAACACTTTGCGTTCTCTGCCACAGACAGGGCCGCCTTTGAGGCCAATCTCAGCCAACAGGGTGTCCCGTACAGCACCTTCGATGTACCGGGGACGCCCCTCGTGCAACTGCATATTGCAGACCCCGACGGCAACCACATTCACGTCGATTTCAGCATTCCGCAGTGACCAACACCCGCGGCCACGTTCCATTGCTGAAAGCGCCGTCACACAAATTCACTGCACATTGAGCGTGTCTAGAAGATCGTATAACTCGGGCAACGGCGTCTCGACAATTTCTTGTATCAACCTCCCCAGCTCTTTACACGCGCGCCGTTCATCCAACTTGCAAGCGTGAAGGTAGTCAGGGAATGCGGCACGGATATCGTCCACATGCATATTCACCCAGCCGCGCTGATACCAAGCGTCAGCCTCGTCAGGATTGCGCTCGATGAAGTCAGACAACGTCTGGATGGCACGCTCGCGATCCTTCACACGCAAAAACCAATCTAAGTGCACCAGGGTTGCTTGGTAATTGTCTGCATCCTCGGCGAAAATCTGCTGTAACGTGACTTTTGAATCGTCCAGCCGCCCGCTCTCTAGCAGTGCCCGCGCGTATTTTACGAGCAACTTCGAATTGCCCGGCACGTGCTCCAGCGCGCGCTCCATAAATTGCACGGCGGCGGGAGGGTGACCGAGATCCAAAAAGCTGTCTGCACGGCTGATAAAACTCTCTACAACGACATCATCCCATAGCCTGGCATCAGGGGAAATTTGAGTCGCAATGTCGTAGTGGAGGTGAGCGTCGTCGAGATTCTCGGCAACAGCATAGGCTCCGGCAAGCCTGATGTGCGACCGTGCATCAAGCGGATTGGCATCAACGGCACGCTTGTAATATATTGGTGAATTGTAAGCCCACCTCGTGCGTTCCATGTGGTGCGCAAAATTGAAATGGGCTTTGCTGTAGTTACCGCAATAAGTTGCGCGCTGGTAGTATCGCCCCGACAACGGAATGGAATCCCATGCACGGTACGCAAGATCGATCCAGTATCCCGCCCGCAACATAAGCGTGCTCTCCATTCGCGTTTCCCGCCGGAGTCTGTCTTCGAGAAAGGCCTGTACTGCATCAACTGATCCGCCCCACTTCTTGGACAGGAAGTGCGCCAATCTTTGGTTAACGACATAGGAGTCAGGCATCGCACTGTCGGCGATGCGCTTCATTTCTTCAAACCGGGCTTGATCACCAAGCACCTTTAAACTGTCTATCAGCTCGGCTACTGCCACCGTTGAATTAGGGTAAATCGCGAGCGCCCTGTCCAGAGACTCAACTGACAGCCCCATCAGGGTTGTTGCGTTAAACAGCTGGCTCGTAGACGTTTCGCTATACAGCCTGGCACCTCTGGCACTCCATCCTCGCGAGTTATAGTGGGCACCCAACGCGAGGTGACCCTGGTAGGTGTTTGGGCTCGCAGCGACCCAAGCTTCAAAATGCGCGGTGTAAGAATTTGGGAGATTGGCTAACGAATCATAAGCGCTCGACAGCACAGTTTCTTCGCGTAGATCCTGCTCGGTTGCGAGTTGCAATTCATGAAGTGCTTCGTTGAGCTCGAAGAACCGGTGGTCCTCCAACATGCTGCGCAACTCCACCACTTCATCCAGCGGCAAGGTTTTGAGAGGACCCTCAAAACGCTCCCCGAATTCCGTACAGTAAAAAACCTCAGGGTGCGCTGAAGGCGCAAGCAACGCGTCCATGTCCACGGGACCGTTGGCGGCTGCGGGAGAGGAAAGCCAAATAAGGGGTGACAGCAGCAGCCCCTGTACCAACCTGACTGTTTGCACAGCGTACTCCAATTGTTGCTCAGTCAACCTATCGGAGCCGATATAAATCTCTTGATATTGGCGGGCTGACTTTGACTCAAATTGGCTATTTTTGACCGCGGTGTACAAATGATCAGGCCTGCAATCAGAGACAGCTCGTACTCTTCGCTCGCCGTCAAGGTCTGCAACGTTCGTCTTCAGTTCTGCCTAACAAGATTTTGAAAGCCTTTCCACGTAGATCGTTGGGATTGCGCGAGCAAGCAAGCACCACGATTTCCCGCTGTCATTTAGAGCGCGCGAGAAAACGCTGGGTCTCAGGGTGTTGCGGGGCATCAAAGATTTGCGAGGGTGGACCTTCTTCGATGACATTCCCATCTTTTAGAAAGCACACCTTGTCTGCCGCCTCGCGCGCGAATCCCATCTCGTGGGTGGCGAGCAGCATGGTCATGCCCTCTGCCTTGAGCGCGAGCAAAACGTCGAGCACTTCGCCAACGAGCTGGGGGTCGAGCGCGGAGGTGATTTCATCAAAGAGCATGACATCGGGGCGCATCGCGAGCGCCCGGACAATGGCGACGCGCTGCTGCTGTCCGCCTGAGAGTTGATCTGGGTAGTTTTGCATGCGGTCAGCGAGACCGAAACGCGTGAAGAGTGACTCGATCTCGCCACGAACGTCAACTCGGGTTTTGCTGTGCACACGGCGCGGCGCGAGCATGGCGTTCTCGATGGCCGTCATGTGCGGGAAGAGATTGAAGTTCTGAAACACCATGCCGATGCGTGCCCGCACTGGATGCGGATCAAGCCCAGGCACTGAGATGTCCTCACCGTCGAGAAATATCTCACCGTCTTCGATGGGCTCAAGCAGGTTGATACACCGCAACAGCGTTGACTTGCCGGCGCCCGATGCCCCAATTAGGCAAACCATTTGGCCCGCGTCAACATCAAGGTCGATACCATCGCACACCGTTGCCTCACCAAAGCGTTTGACCACACCTCGCAATGCAAGCTTGGCCATCAGCGTCGCTCCCGTTTTTGCTTGGCCATGAGGTAGTCGGCGTAGCGCGTGGCTGGGATCGTCACGGCAAGAAAGATCAGTGCCGCGCCGACATAGGGCGTGAAGTTCGCGAGCAGAGACTTGAATACACCTGCTTGGCGAAAAATCTCCACAGGCCCAATAAAGCTCAACAACGACACGTCTTTTTGCAAGGCGATCAGCATGTTCATCTGACTGGGCACGACGTTACGAACCGCTTGTGGCAGCACGACGTCGCGCATGACCTGGCGTTCAGACAAGCCAAGCGACAACGCCGCAGCGCGCTGGCTATGGTGTACCGAGTCAATGCCCGAGCGGAATATCTCAGCAACATAGGCTGAATAGGTGAGGATCAACGCAAGCGATCCCCAGATGTACGGTGAATTCCACGGCCGGGGCAGCCCAAGACCGGGAATACCAAAGCCAATCAGATACACCGTCAATATCACCGGCACGCCGCGGAAGATGTCGGTGAAAGCAGCCCCAAAGAGCCGAAGCGGAAAAAGCGCTGGAGATTTGGCGTCGCGCGCCAACGCGATCAAGAGGCCCAGCAAGCCAATCAACGGCGCGGACCACGCAAAGATCATCACGTTCACAAGAAACGCGTCGAGCAGCTTGGGGAAAGATTTGGCAAGGACTGCCCGGTTGAAAAAACTGCTCTGTACTTTCTCCCAGCCCGGCGCCATGGGAACCAAAATGATCAGAGCCAGAATCACAAGCGCCGTGCTGCTCGCCGCAATCACCAGCGAACGCCGACGCTGCGCTGCATCGTATTTCTCGCGGCGGGTCATGCCCGCCGCGCGCGCCCTCGGCACCTTACTTGATCAGTGGCACGCCGGTGGAATCCTGCAACCACTGCGCTTCTATAGCAGCGAGCGCCCCGCTCTCAGTGAGGGCTGCCAAGGCGTCATCAATACACGCCTTGAGCACGCTGCCCTCTTCCATCAGCATGCCAAATTGATCTGGGTTTTCGCTGCTGTCCGCGCTGAACTGGCCAATGACCTTGGAACCCTCAATCATGACCGCGCTCAAGAACAGCGCCGTGGGAAGATCAAACAGCGCCGCGTCGATCTGGTTAGCGCTGATTGCCGCACTGACGTCAGCGGTGTCGCCGTAGAGCAGCGGGTCGCTGCCGGGCTGGATCACGCTATACAACTTAGGCACCGCAGTGGTGGTGCCAACCGCGCCCCATTTCAGATCTTTAATTGCAGCCATTGTCGGGGCTGTGTCAACAGCGCCCGGACCGACCAACACCGCCATCGGTGCGGTGTAATAGGGTGCCGAGAAATCGACCACCTGATCGCGTTCGGCGGTGATCGAATACTGCTGCATGTTGACGTCGAAGTTTTTCGCGCCGGGTTGAATGGCCTCATCAAACGACGAGCGCACCCAGACCACGTCCGCTGCGGCAATTCCCATTTCTTCGGCCACGGCGTAGGCCACCGCTGCTTCAAAGCCCTGCCCACTCTCGGGCGCGTCGTCAAGCACCCAGGGGTAGTAGGCGGGGTTTCCGGTTGCGACTGTGAATTTGCCATCAGTCAGCGTCTTGCCCGCTGCACAGTGCCCTGCGGCAAAAGCCGACGTGGACATAAAGGCAAGTGCGCAGGTGATCGGAACGAACTTCAACATGGTCAATATCCTTTTGGGCAGGCTTTCGATCATAACCAACTCGCCGCGTGAGTGGTAAGAATGTCTTGATTGATACGCTTGGTGCGAACAACACCAATTGAGAGCCAGCCTTTGCGGGCTCGGCTCTCGGCAAACGCACGGCTTGAGCTTGGCTTGAAGTTTGGGTTCAGTTGCACACGGAGCCCATATTGTTAGCGGCTCAACCGCCCGCGAGAAAATCGAGCACGAGCGTGTTAAACAGCTCGGGTTGTTCGAGGTGCACGGCGTGCGAGCAGTTTGGCAAAACGGCGAGGTGGCTGTTTGGAATGTCTCGCCAGAGCCGTTCGACTTGCGACCAGTCGTAGGCGCGGTCGGCTTCGCCCCAAATCACCAACGTCTCGGATTGGATATGTTCGAGTTGATCCGCGCCGCTCCAACCTTTCATCGCCATGAGACCTGCCTGCAGGCTGCTGGCCGCACTCATTCGCGCAATGCCCGCGCAACCTGGGTATTTGGGATCGGCTTCACCGCGCAAGAACCAGGTTGCCGAGATACGATTGGCGGTGTCGGCGACACCGTCTTTGGCCGCACGTTTCGCCGACTCATCAAGCGTCTCGAAACGTCCAGGCATGGCGCCAAACGCACCGGTGCCGTAAAGCACCAGTTTCTCGACCCGCTCTGGCGCACGAGCTGTCATCTCCTGGACAATCATGCCGCCCATTGAATGCCCGAGCAGGTAGAAGCGCTCTATGCCAAGGCTGGTCAGGTGATCGAGCACCCAGCTGGCAAAACCGGCAATGCTATCTGGTGCCGTCAGGTGCGCATTGAATCCGAAGCCCGGCAGGTCGACCACAATGACAGGGCCAGTCGCACCAAACACTTCACGCTGCGATTGCCACTGCGGGCTGCCGCCCATGAATCCGTGCACCAGTACGATGGGCAAACGCACGTGACTCATTTGCGCGCGCCCTGCACGATGCGGTCGAGAATCATAGCGCAGAAGAGAATTGCAAAACCGGCGAGTATCCCCTGCCCGACGTTGGCGTACTGCAGCGCTTCGAGCACATCCTCCCCAAGGCCTTTGGCACCGATAAGGGATGCCACCACCACCATCGCGAGCGACAACATGATGGTTTGGTTGATGCCTGCCCTGATCGACGGTGCCGCGAGTGGCAAGTCAACGCGGGTCAGCAGGTACCATTTACTCGCGCCAAATGAGATGGCCGCTTCACGCACGCTCTCGGGCACGCCGCGCAACCCAAGCACGGTCAGACGCACCACTGGCGTACCGCCAAAGATCATGGTGGTCACAACTGCAGCGGGCTTGCCGGTGCCGAAAAACGCAATCACCGGAATCATAAATACAAAAGCTGGCATGGTCTGCATGAAGTCCATGATCGGCTGGATGACAGAGTACAGGCGTGGGCGGCGCGCGCAATACATGCCAAGCGGAATGCCGATGGCAATCGAGAGACAGGCGGCCGTGCCGAGCAGTGCCAGAGTGGTCATGGCTTTGACCCAAAAGCCAAGCAGCCCCATGTAGGCGAGAAAGGCGGCGGTGAAAATCGCGGTTCGCAACCCCGCAGACAACCAAGTCA
>CALAMQ010000012.1 GCA_937925815.1 uncultured Granulosicoccaceae bacterium
GATGGTCAAGGACGCATTCGGCCGCGACGGCAGTGACATCGGCATTGGCGCAGACATTCTGATCCGCGCGGCCTTATCAGATGAATTTTCATCGGCATCGGGGCTGTATTACGACAACGACACAGGACAGCTCGCACAACCCCACCCGGACGCGCTGGACGCTACAATGTGCAACGCAGTTGTCGCGGCAATCGACGCTGTCATCGCGGCGCATTAGTGAGAAGTTCGGTATCAAAATCAGTGCGCACCGCACTGGTTGCGTTTCTTCGACAAGCGCTGAAAACCTACTACCGAACAGCCAGCGGCATATCATTTCAGTTCGTGACGTCCTGCCACAGCGAGCGCGCAAGCCGCTCTGCTCCCGCTGGCGACTCCTCACACAACCAGCGAGCAATCGATGCCGCGACATCTGGATAGCGTTGGCGTACTGCGCCGCGCTCACCGTCCAGAACCCGCGCAAGCGACTTAGGTGTGATCGCATCCGTCACACCGGCGAGCCCGCGTTCAGCCAACGCAAGCGCATTGGACTGCTGCTCAAGTTGGCCAGCCAAAGGTTTCACACACACACGGCACACCGAGGTGCAAGGCTTCGCTCACAAGTTCAAAACCGGCGTTGCAAATCACCGCGTCTGCGGCACACAAGTCGGCCTTGAAGCCGGTGTAGCTGATCGGACACAAGGTGACGTTGCCGATCTCAGTGGCTACGTCCACGTGGCAATACTGGTGAAAACGCCGATCTGGAATCCCGTTGAGTGCCGCTGTTACCGCTGCGGTATCCTCCCACGGCAAGTACACCACGGTCACACCCGACGGGGCGGCGCGATTGAGTGTGGCCACATCGACCACCGGTGGCAACACGTTGCCGTGGTAGTGAGCCCAATGCAAGCCAAGCCCGACTGACACCGGTGCAAAACACCGCATCACCAGTCGGCTGGCAAGATCGCTCTTCGCCAAGGGTGTGCCCTCACCAAAAGCGTACTGGTGCCCGATGCCAATCGACCGCCGCTTGCGCAGCTTTGCGGCCCAGGCGGTCACGGGTTCGTAGTCGGTGATGAGTTGGTCGTAGCACTTAAGATCAAGCGATCGCACATCGGACACAAATTGCGCGAGCTTAAGTTGAGTCACCGTCTTGGTCTTGCTGAGCTGACCGGCCTCAACCACAAAACTCAGGCCCACGCGGTGTGTCACAGACGCCGCACCGTCAAACGTCGGTACCGCATCGGCTGCGCGGCCTGACACCAACACGTCCACCGCAGCGCCGCACTCCGCGAGCGCGCGCACAATCAAACGACTGCGCGTGATGTGGCCGTTGCCTGTGCCTTGCACACCGTAGAGAACACGCAATTCAGGTTACAACCACGGCAAGCATGCCGATGCCCACGCCAATCGCCGCGCCAACCACAACGTCTGACGGAAAGTGCACACCGAGTGCAACACGCGACATGCCAACCAACGTCGCCCACGCAAAAACCAGCAGCGGCGACACACCGACCGTCAAGACCAATAATGTGGCCAGTAGAAAAGCCGCCATGGTATGGCCACTTGGGAAACTGAACTCATCCGAGGGTTGCACCAGCGCATCAAAGGCCGCGAGCGCGGCTGCTGGGCGGTTCCGGCGAAAGCGACGTTTGGCTACAATGTACAGGGTTCGCTCAATCGCAAAGGCAGCGGCTGCGGCTTGTAAAAAGATGTAAGCCGTGTCAGTTGCTATCCAGATCGCCAACACGATACTCACCTCTTGCAGGTAGCCGTCGCCCGAGCGAGACATTAACTTAAAAGCTGCCACAGCCTTGGGCTGCAAGCGCGTTTGCAACGATATGACAAGCCTGTGGTCAGCCTGTTCGATTCGGTTTATCAATGTCATGCCGCGAAATGTAGACAGGCTTTATGACACCGGTGTTACCGCTCACCAGACAGGCGCCTTGAGTTCACAAAACTGACACACTGTGGCGAAAACCACGATTTAACACACGTGTAGCGGCTCAGAGAATCAGCTCGTTGGCGCAGCGTGCGGGTCTGTCGGCGGTCGCTCGCGCAGCATGCGCATGCGGATGCGTTGCGCAGAGGCCATGTGTTCACGCGCGGCCTGCTCCGCGGCATCGCCATCGCGCTGTTTGAGCGCGTCGATGATCGCACAGTGTTGGTCAACCGCTTGCCCAACCCGGCCTTTGGCATCAACGGTGGTGCCGCCCAAGAGCGCAAGGGCATTGTTGAGCGATGTCACAGAGGTCAGCAGAAACGGGTTTTTGGCCGCGTGGTAGAGCGAGTGATGAAAGTCGCGGTTCGCGTCGACCATCGCGTTCACGTTACCCGCAGCGTCAGCCAAACTCTGGTTCAGCTCTTCGAGCTCCAACACCTCCGCATCAGACACATGCTGGGCCGCCATCCGCGCCGCCGTGCCCTCGAGTACCGCCCGCATCGCATAGAGTTCAATGATCTCGCGTTTGCTGAGTTGCCGGACCACCAAACCGTCGCGTGGGACATGGACCAGCAGGCCCTCTGATTCGAGCCGTTGCACGGCGTCGCGCACCGGCGTGCGACTGATGCCGAGCTCGGCTGCCAGCGCCACTTCGAGCACCCGCGCCCCAGGCGACAGCTCTCCCCGTCGAATTGACTCAAATAAGCGGTGATAGGCCTCACTGGCAAGCGAGCGCTCACGACTGGATTTGGGCTCTCGGCTTGGCATGTCTCGCTGTGACCCCATGTGCTTTGCATCAGATCTTGATTGTGAATACAATTGTATACACAATTCCCACAGTGTACAGCCATGGCGGCGATGCCACTCGATACCGATGTCTTGGTCATAGGCGGCGGCAATGCGGGCCTGTGTGCCGCCATGAGCGCAGCCGCGGCCGGTCGGCGCGTCACCTTGCTCGAGTCCGCACCAGTCGCCATGCGCGGCGGCAACTCTAGGCACACGCGAAACTTCCGCTGCATGCACACCGGACCTCACGGGCCACTGGTTGAGACCTACGACGTCGACGAATTTCTAGATGATCTGTTAAAAGTCACAGCCGGCAAGACAGATACAGCCCTGGCACGGCTCACCATTGAGCAATCAGAGGACTGCCTGCCCTGGATGCAAGAGCACGGTGTGCACTTCCAACCACCGTTGTCGGGTACTTTGTCACTGGGTCGCACCAACGCCTTTTTTCTCGGCGGGGGCAAAGCGTTGGTCAATGCCTACTACCGCACTGCTCAAGGGCTCGGTGTTGACATCCGCTACGGTGCCGCCGTGACACATGTGGCACTGGCCGACAACGCGGTCAGCCACGTCAATTTTGAACAAAATGGCGTCACCCAAACGGTGCATCCACGCGCTGTGGTGGTGGCGTCCGGCGGCTTTCAAGCCGACACAGATTGGCTCGCGCGGGCTTGGGGACCGGCGGCCGCAAATTTTTTAATTCGCGGCACCCCCTATAACCGAGGGGTGGTGCTCCGAGATTTGCTCGACCAAGGCGTGGAGTCAGTCGGTGACCCAACCCAGTGTCACGCCGTTGCAATCGACGGACGCGCGCCGAAGTTCGACGGCGGCATCGTGACGCGACTCGATTGCGTGCCCTTTTCAATTGTTGTCAATAAAGACGCTCAGCGTTTCTACGACGAGGGCGAAGACGTGTGGCCCAAACGCTACGCAATCTGGGGTCGGTTGGTCGCGGCGCAGCCAGATCAAATTGGCTACGCCATCATCGATTCCAAATCGCGCGAGCTCTTTATGCCTTCAGTCTTTCCGCCCGTCACCGCAGGCACGCTGGACGAACTCGCCGCTAAACTCGACTTGCCAGCCGGAGCGCTTATCAACACAGTTAAAACGTTCAATGCCGCGTGCGGCGACAACAGCGGCTTCCAGCCCACTGAACTCGACCACGTCAGCACCTCGGATTTGATTCCGCCAAAGACCAACTGGGCCCGGCCGTTGGACTCGCCGCCCTACTACGCCTACAGCCTACGTCCGGGCGTGACCTTCACCTACCTCGGATTCAAAGTCGATGCGCGTGCGCAGTGCAGCGGACCACAGGGTGTAATCTCTAATCTTTGGGCCGCTGGCGAGACCATGGCAGGGTCGATACTTGGTCAGGGCTACCTCGCGGGAGTCGGCATGACCATTGGCACCGTCTTTGGCCGCATCGCTGGCGAAGAGGCCGCTAACCATGCACGTTAATCCTCTGGACGACGCCCGAAGACAAGCGGAAATTTGCAACGCCTGCCGCTACTGCGAGGGCTTCTGCAGCGTGTTCCCAGCCTTGCAACGCCAACGCAGCTTGGCCGATATGGATCTGCGACACCTCTCAAACCTGTGCGTCAACTGCCGTGGCTGCTACTACGCCTGCCAGTACACCGCGCCACATGAATTCAATTTGAATGTCCCAGCAGCGCTGGCAGAGGTCCGGCGTGACACTTGGCAGCAATACGCCTTCCCACGCGTAATGGGTGACGTCTTTCACACACACGGTGTCGCCATCGCTGCGCTCAGCGCAATCGCGTTTGCACTGCTTTTTATTATTGCAACTGTGATCCGCCCCGATAGTGGGGTCGGATTTTATGCAGTGATGTCCCACACACTTATGGTGAGTCTGTTCCTGCCCGCCTCAGTGCTGCCATTGATCAGCATCGGCGTCAGTTTGCGCCGCTATTGGCGCGATGTTGGTGGCAGGCGGCCGACGCTGCGCGAGTGCGCGCAAGTGTTCAAAGACACGGCGTCCATGCGCGCACTGGCCGCCGGCCATGGCGAAGGCTGCAATTACGAGGACGCTGACCGCTTCAGTCACGCCCGGCGCATTGCTCACCAACTGACAGCGCTTGGCTTTTTGTTGTGCCTCGCGTCCACCTCGGTTGCGACCCTGATGCACTATGCGCTCGATTGGCCCGCGCCTTACGCGTGGTACACCGCACCCAAGCTGCTCGGTATTACTGGGGGCGTGATGCTCAGCGTTGGCACAGCCTGGCTCGGCTGGCTCAAAGTGCAGGCTGACACCGCGCTCGGTGACGCCAACGCATGGGGCGGAGACATGGCGTTTGTGTTGCTGCTGTGCGCCGTTGCGGTCACGGGACTGGCGCTCTACGCATTGGGCAATACCGCGTTACTCAGCCCCCTGCTCGCGATTCACCTCGGTACGGTGCTCGCGTTTTTCTTAGCGATGCCCTACAGCAAGATGGTTCACGCCTTTTTCCGCATTGCAGCGCAGCTTCGCGAGAGCCAAATCCGCTCCACCACGAGCTGAGCACGGGCGCTTTGGTGTGAAATCAACCGCACGCTGGCGGCGTTGCGTGGTCGAGATTGGCTCGAAGTTGCCACAGTGCGTGGCCGCTGGCCGCGTATTTGGCTTCAAACCGAGTCATTGGCTGTAACGGTTCAATCAACAACACCTCTGATTCAACCCCAAACACGGCGAGCGCTAGCTTCATCTCGTCGACGTAGAGACGCCAGTTTGAGCGCACCTCAAACTGGCCACCGAGCGCGACCAAATCGGGGAAGATGGGCGAACCGTGCCAGCGCTTGTTGAGTGCAGCGGCTTTTGGCCACGGGTTGGGATAGAGCGCGTACTGTGCGCGACAGCGCCAACCCGCCGCGCGTGCCAGCGGATAGAAGTCCAGCAAATTTGCACGCAGCAACAGCAAGTTGTCAGGCTGATCCAGCAATTCACCACGCCCAAGGCGGGCTGCGCTTTTGTCGATTCCTATGACAGCGCAATGGGGTTGCGATGTCGCAATGGTGCAGCTACTCGCCCCGGTGCCGCAGCCAGTGTCGATAATCACACCGGACTCGCGGCGCGATGCCAGCCAATCGCAAGCAACCTCAAAAGCCGCCACTGATCCGTTGTGCGGGGGCTTGCGGTGTGGGTGCGCAAGGTGACGACGCACCCGCGAGCTTACATGTGGGTGGACGCTTGTCTGATCGCTTGTTACCGGGCGTGAGCTCAAGGCTTAGTGAATCTCAAAAGGTTGCGGCCGGGGCGCTTCAGTGCTGACAACCACCTGCCGATACAGGGGACGAATTCTGACACAGCCGAGACAGCAACAGGATGGCAAACGTCTTCCAACGCGATGTGTCACAGGTCGTGCTCACTTCAGTCGCTCTGTTGACCGCGATACTCGTGATCGGGCAGCTAATATTTTTTTGGAACGTGCCCACGCCCAAAACTGGCGCGCTGACTCAGCCCCTCAAAATCTCGCCTGACGCCGACTCGGTCATTCACTTTGGTGAAAACACCACCGTGAAGCTTTCGCAACAGCGCTACGTCTTTGGCCCGGGGAAACAAGCGGCACAGAGTTCCCCCCTCTCGCCAGACTCACCTCTGGTTCTCGGCCTGGGCAGTTCGCTGTTGAACAGTTCAACCTGGCAGCTCAACACTGAGATTGGCGTTGGTAAAATGTTCTACCAAGACGACCTCAGCCTTGGTGATACCGTGACACAGTTTTCCAGTCAGTTGAGCCAGCAGGTCAATACCAAACTTGCGCTGCAGGCGGACTACCGGTTGATGGAGGGCGCAACGCTGCACACACAGGACTGGATACTCGGCCTACAGTATCAGATCAACGAACGCGCCCAATGGAAGTTTCGACACACTGAATCCCAAGGCAATTCAGCGGCTGACCCGAGCCAGCGCGAGACTTCAATGGCCTATCACCTGCGCTTCTAGATCCACAATGGGTCAGCGCTCTTTTGAGCGTGTCAGGCGGTATTGCACCACACCAACCGTGCTGACAATTGATTTCTGCGCAGAGTCAATAATTCGTTTAGCGACCCACTACCAAGCCTGATCCAAAAGATCACATCACGCCGGCAACGGTCCCTATAATGCGGTATCTCTTCGAATCCTTCTGCGCACCTGATGGAACCTCTTGTCGACCTCACGCCAGACTTCAGACCCAGTACAACAACACCGCTGCAGAGCACCCCACGGTGGAAAAAATCCCTTGCGAACGTGGTGCGAGACCCAGCTGAACTCTGCAAGCTACTCCACCTGAGCGACATCGACGCCGCGGAGCTCGGCAAAGCCTGCGCGGACTTTCCGCTGCGCGTTCCAAGAGGATTTGTCGATCGTATGACCAAGGGTTCGCTGAGCGACCCCTTGCTGCGACAAGTTCTGCCCGACGCGGCTGAGTTGGTTGAAACCCAACATTACAGCACCGACCCACTCGATGAACTCGACGCAAACACGCTGCCGGGGCTGTTGCACAAGTACACCGGTCGCGTCTTAATCACCCTGACCAGCAGTTGCGCGGTGCACTGCCGCTATTGCTTCCGTCGGCACTTTGCCTACGGCGACAACCGATTGGGCGACAGCGCGTGGCAAAATTTACTCGACTACATAGAACGCGACACCAGCATCACTGAAGTCATCTTGAGTGGCGGTGACCCGCTCAACCTCCCAGATTCAATCCTTGTCTCTCGTGTAGCCGACATTGAGCGTATTGCGCACGTCACACGCTTACGCTTACACACACGCCAGCCAGTGGTGTTACCCGAGCGTATCGACGACACCTTTCTTTCGTGGCTTGGGAAGTCGCGGTTAAACCGGGTTATGGTGATTCACGCCAACCACGCTAACGAGCTCGACCACAGCGTTGAGAAGGCACTGCGAGCGGTCGCGTCAACTGGCACAACACTGCTGAACCAAAGCGTCTTACTCGACGGCGTCAACAACGATGCAAACACCTTGGTAGCGCTCAGTGAGCGCTTGTTTACTTGCGGCGTGCTGCCCTACTACCTACACCTCCCTGATCGCGTGCAGGGCACAGCCCACTTTCACGTCAGCGACGAGCGCGCGCACCAGTTGCAATCTGCCATGCAAGCGCGGCTACCAGGTTATCTGGTGCCAAAACTTGCGCGCGAAGTCGCAGGCGAGTCAAGCAAACAACACCTTTGACGGCTCGGTGGTTGGTTCAGCGCTGCGCGCCAACCACACGGTGGCTGTCACAGCAGCGGCGCCTCGCCGAGTCACTGCGCTGAAAAAAATGTGATCTGACATGTCCCCGCATTGGATGTAGCATCGTCAGTGTGATTGGAAGCGGCGAATTCACGCCACTTCGTTGTCAAACACAAGGTGCATAACATGACTCGATATCTCTTTATTTACCACAGCACGCCCCCAACCGAACCGCAGTCTGCCGAAGACATGCAAGCCGAAATGGCTGCATGGGGCAACTGGATCTCGGCGGGGATGGAGGCGGGCTGGATGATCGAACCTGGAAACCCACTTGAACACGCCGGCAAGGTGGTAGGCGCGGACGGTGTCATCACTGACGGTCCATTTGCCGAGAGCAAAGAACTGATAGGCGGGTATTCATTTGTGCAAGCAGACACGCTGGACGCCGCTGCCTCACTGACGGCCGGTTGCCCCGTACTCACGAGCGGCGGCCGCGTTGAAGTGCGGCCCGTGGTCGAGTTCGAGGCCAACTGAATCGGTGGACACCAAACGCCCTGATACGGCGGCTGACCCACTGGAACCGGTGCAAGGTGGCCTGGCACATAAGCGCGAAGACGCCGGCCACCGCACCTCGCACGACTTGCTTGAGCATTTTTTCCGGCACGAATCAGCGCACGTTGTGGCGATGCTGTGCCGCCGCTTTGGCATCGGTCAACTCGAAGCCGCAGAGGACGCGGTGCAAGCTGCCATGGAACAAGCCATGCTGCGATGGCCACGTTCGGGACAACCCAGTCGACCGGCTGCCTGGATCCACCAAGTGGCCAAGCGCCTGCTGATTGACAACCACCGCCACGAGCGCGTTATTGACAGAGCGCAAGCGCAGCTGCTCGACCTTCACGAGCCGCAGCCGATAGACGACGACTGGCAAGCGCATGCCCGATTGCCGGACAGCCTGTTGCGCATGATGTTCGTGTGTTGTCACCCTGCTCTGGATCGGCACTCGCAACTGGCGTTGACCTTGAAAATTCTCTGCGGGTTCAGTGTCAAAGAAATCGCAGCCGGGTTACTGCTCAATGACGAGGCCGTCAAGAAACGATTGCAACGCGGGCGGGCACGCCTGAGGGACTTGCAAATTGAGCTCGAGTTGCCCGCAGACGATGCCCTGCCGCCGCGACTCGATGCCATCCACCACGCGCTCTATCTCATGTTCAACGAGGGCTACAGTGCAGCAACCGCCGACGCGCCAGTGCGCGAAGACGTGTGCGAAGAAGCCACCAGGCTGTGTCATCTGTTGGCCAATCACCCCATTGCAACCCCCGCAACCAGTGCGCTCTTGGCGCTCATGCTCTGCCACGCCGCGCGCTTGCCAAGCCGCACTGATGAGGCTGGCCACACCGTTTTGCTCGAAGCGCAAAACCGCGAGCGCTGGGATCGAACGCTGATCACTCACGCGCGGGCTTGGTTACAGCACGCAGGCATCCCGAGCAGCCGCTACCACTTGGAGGCGATGATCGCGCTCAAGCACTGCGAGGCTGCGAGCACTGCTGCAACCGACTGGCGTTCCATTGCTACGCTCTACACTCAACTGCTGGCCTTCAACGATTCACCACTCTACCGACTCAACCGCGCAGTGGCCCTGGCTGAGTGTGGCGACGCACACACGGCAATTGAGGAAATCGACCGCCTCAGCGGCAGTGGCAATCTCGATGATTATGCGTTCCTTGGCAGCGTACGCGGCCGTGTGCTCGAAACTCTCGGTCGAGCAGAGGACGCGCGTGAGGCCTACAGCCAGGCCCTCTCACAAGCGCGTGCACCGCATGCTCAGGCAGTGTTGCGTCGGCACCTGGCACGCCTTACACACTGACAGCAAATAAAATCCGCTAAGCCGCACGCTCACAACCAAGCCGCATTCACGTTGCGATGACGCCGGTGGCCTATGATGACACTTTGGCCGCCGCGAGTACCCATGATTCCGCTGCTCTTTACCCTGACAACATGGCTGATAATCGCCTTGCCCATCGCCGTGTTGGCTGCCCGCTTCGTTGAACTATCACATCTGGCAACGCTCATCCTGTCGATTGCCCTGGCGCTGCCCTACGCGGCCTTAATGTGGTTCGCCCTGCAGCGCCCAGTGCCACCACTGCGAAACGCACTGATGCAAGGCATTTCCGTCGGATACGCCTGCCTCGCTGGCCTGGTGATGACCTTGCCGATTGGGCTAGCGCTGGGCTCGTTTGACAGCAGCATTGTCGCCGCGTCTACCCTGGTAATGGCGACAGCCGTCTTGGTGTATGGCATTTACGCCGCCAATGAGCAAACCTTGCAGTCCTTGCGGTTTGAATCGGCCAAGCTAACAACACCAATAAAATTGGTGCAGTTGAGCGACATACACTTGGGCTCGCGTGGGGTCCACACTCTTCAACGCGCACTCGACCTCGCACAAGCGCAGCAGCCCGACGCGATTCTCATCACAGGCGACCTGGTCGACGGCGGTGAAGTCGGGCACGACCACCTCGTGCCGTTATCTGACTGCACAGTGCCGGTGTACATGGTAATTGGCAACCACGAGCGTTACGTCGCGCTGGAGCCGCTGCTGCAGGAGATCGCTGGACAAGGGGTGACAGTGTTGCGAAACGCATCCGTGGACATCGGTGAGCTGCGGATCATGGGCGCAGACGACAGTGACGCGCCACAATACTTGCAGTCGGTGCTACCAGCTATGCCGGCCCGCGCAGACGCCTACAACGTCTTGCTCTACCACAAGCCCGATGACTGGGATGCGGCGCGCACGGCCGGCGTCGAACTGATGCTCTCGGGTCACACCCACGCGGGCCAAGTGTGGCCTTTCCACTATTTGGTAAAACAACGACACCCATTCTGGCGTGGCCTCTACAGCGAGGGCCTGCAACATCTGTACGTGTCACACGGCACGGGGGTCTGGGGGCCGAACTTTCGCATCGGCAGCCGAAGTGAAGTCACAGTGATTGAAATCTGCCCGGAGTAACGCCACGGCACCAAGGCTCTGGGGCTGTCGTCTCGATCCGATCCCGCAGCTCTTCGAGATGATTGGCGCAGACTCACAGTGCTTAACAGGCATCAATCACGGCGCGGGCAATCCACTGTCTTCAGGCAACAGGCCCCCTGTCTGTGCATCGACCGACACCCCGAGCGGCGTTGCCAGCGATACCCCTCCGCGCACAGCCTCTTTTAAAATGTACTCTCGAAACTGTTGCCGCGTGAGCAAGCGCTTGCGAACGGACTTGGTGTAATAACACACCATCCACTCGAGGGCATGATCACCCGTGTCATGCAACACAACCTCAACCGGATGCTGCACCTCAATTGGCACACCATCTTCGATTGCGGCGGCAACCGCAGCTTCAGCAACAGCGCGCACCGACGAAGGTGCAACCTCGTATCCGATCTTAAAATACAGCGCTTCGCGCAAGCCCTTGGCCGAGGCAAACTTACTGAGGTTGTGCAATGGCTGCGCGCGCAACCAGGCATTGCTGACCATGATGCGGTGGTTGTCAGCGATATCCAGCAGCTCGGTGTGGAAAAATTTGGTCTTGTGCACAGCGCAGGTGCTGCGTGTCTCGCCAAAACGCAACTGCACGACATCGCCCTCTTCGAGCATGCGACCGTTGAGAAGCACCAGTCCCGCAGCGAGGTCCGGCAGCCAGCTCGATTGCGTCAGCGCGAGGAAGACACCGAGAAACCCGAGCACACCCGTGGTTTGCAACAGGCTGTTGAAGCCTGCGATCTGAATGGCGGCAACCAAACACAGCACCGACAGAAAACCACAGACCAACAGATAAAGTAGCCTTGAGGTCCAACTGTCTGAGAGCACTTCTTTGCCGTCGACTTTGCGCCTGACACCGTAGCGCTGGCGAAGGCCGTAACCTGCGAGTTGCAACGCAAGGTAGAAGCACCAAACGGTTGCGAGAATCAACACCAGCTTGAGCAACCAGCCGCGTTCGCCTGCGTCGTGGCCCAGCACCACGCCAGTGCCGACCGTGAGCAACATGAGGACATTCAGACCGCGGAAGGCGTTGAGCCGAAAGCTGCTCAACCGCTCGTCACTGGTTGCCAAGATCCGCGACAAAATGGGCCGTGATAACAGCAATAGCGCACTGTTGACCGCGATCAGCGTCCACTCCAAGGTACTCAGCGACCCAATCATCGCATTCATCGACTCAACCCCTGCCCGCGCCACACGCGCGTGCCCTCAAGTGTATGCCGATTCCGTGCGATTCGGCACCGGACCACACCTCAGCCCTTGGTCGCGCCCAGGGTGAGTCCGGCGATGAAGTGCTTCTGCATTGCGAAAAAAATCAGTATGGGCGGCACCGCTGCCATCAGTGAAGCCGCTGAAACCAAATGCCACTGGGACACAAACTGGCCGTTCAAGGCCCGAATGCCGGCGGTGATCGGCTTGGATGATTCGCCCTGAGTGAGCACGGTCGCCCAAAAAAAGTCATTCCAAATAAAGGTGAAAATGAGCACCGACAACGCAGCAATCGCCGGGCGCACCAGAGGCAGCACCAAAAACCAGAAAATGCGCAGTTCACCCACGCCTTCAATCCGCGCGCTCTCGATCAACTCACGCGGCAAGTCGCGGATAAAATTGCGCATAAACAAAGTACAAAAACCGGTTTGAAAGGCCGCGTGAAACAGCACCAAGCCTGTGACCGTGTCATAGAGTCCGGTGCGCACTGAGAGGTCGCGCACTGGCACCATAAGGATTTGAAAGGGCACAAAGTTGCCGGCGATGAACAGAAAAAAGAGCGGCAACGCCAATTTGAAACGGTAGATCGCAAGGCCGTATCCGGCGAGGCAAGCGAGCGACACTGAAATAATCACGGTTGGCACCGTGACTTTCACAGAATTCCAGAAGTAGCGCAGCGCTTCAGACTGCGTGAACACGGCGACGTAGTTGTCGATGAGATCAAACGACGACGGCCAGCCAAACAAGTTGCCCGAATTGATATCCAACGCCGGGCGGATGGATGTCATGAAAATGGCCAGCAGCGGCAGCAGCCAGAGGAAAAGCACCACCGGCAAGGCCACGGTATAGAGACGTTGGCGGGTTTTGGAAGCGTGTTGGATCGGGGTTGGAAACACGGTTTATCGCCCCTTCTCGTCTTGGTACATGCGCCAGAGGAAGTACGAGATGTACACCAGCATGATCAAAAAAAGCACCGTGGCGATGGCTGAGCCGTATCCGTAGCGGTCGCCGTACTCGGAGATGGCTGCTTCATACATGTAATACGCAAGCACATTGGTCGAGCCGTAGGGCCCACCACGCGTCATGATGGCAATCATATCGAACGAGCGCAGCGCGCCGATCACGGTCACCACAATCGCGAGGAAAGTTGCCGGGGCAAGCTGCGGCAAAATCACGTGGCGCAGCATGCGCCAGCCGCGTGCGCCGTCGAGCCGCGCAGCCTCAATCTGATCGGACGACACATTGTTTAATCCGGTCAGGTACAAAATCATGCAGTAGGCAATCTGCGGCCAGAGTCCGGCGACAATGATGCCGTAAGTGGCCCAGGTCTCGTCGGCCAGAATATCCGGCGGGCTTTTCGCACACCGCGTCGACACGTTGCCGACGATATTGATCACTTCTTCGCAGTAAGCGGCTTTCCACAGCGAGCCAATGACGCCAAAGTCGGGGTTGTAAAACCAGCCAAAGATCAGGCCAACGACCACCTGCGAAATCACAAACGGAAAGAAAAACAGGGATTTGTAGACACGAATGCCGGTCACGGTCTGGTTTAAAAACAGCGCAATCGCGAGTCCAACCGGCACTGCCAGCATGTAGAACACCAGCCAAATGAGGTTGTTTTTCAATGAGACGAAGAAGCGGTCATCATCGAGTAACTTGACGTAATTCTGCGTCCCCACCCAAGTTGCCGTCGACTCCCCTTCCGCGTTGTACAGGCCGTTCCACTCGTAAAATGAAATGGCAATCGACTGGAAGATCGGCATGATGACGTAGACGCTGAAAAACAGCAGCGCCGGTGCAACGAACAACCAGGGCGCAATGGCGACGCGGTGTTGGTGCAACCAACTTCGGCGAACCGGGGGTACGACCGACTTCATACTCTGTCTCCGGGTGTCTAATCAGTCGCTGCGAACACCACCAGAGTGGCAGTGTTGCCCGCGCCATTCAAACCGAAGCGGGCACATATGCCCGCTTCGGCTCAGCTTGCGTCACTTGTAGACGTCGGCCTGTACTTTATCCAGACGCTCGAGGATAGCGTCAATCTTGGATGTATCGAGCATGAACTCCTGGAAGCCCTCCATGCCGGCTTGCGCCATTTGTGCAGGGGCGTCGCGGTCGTAGAACTGCGCAAGACCGGAGGCCGTTGACAAAGTTTCAAATCCCTCTTGCAAGAACTTGCTGTCACCAACGCTCGCGTTTTTGTTGATTGGCAGCTGACCGATGGTGTTGTTCCACTCAGTCTGAATGTCTGGCTGCGCAATAAACGCGAGGAACTTGCGCGCGTCTTCTTTGTTCTTGGCCCGGCTTGGGATAAAGAACGCGTCAGCTGGCGCTTCCTCTGCACGTGGCAGGCCTGGGGTGATTTCAGGGAACTGGAAGTAGTCGATCTGATCTTCAGTCAGGCCGGCGTTCTTGTAACCGTCAACCGAGAAGTTGCCCATCACGTACATGGCCGCATCGCCATTGGCAAAAGGTGCAATCGCATCCTGCCAAGACATGGTGGCGTGGTTGTCGACAAAGTAACCGGCGTCGATCATGTCCTTCCACGTCATGAACACATTTTTGATGCGCTCGTCGGTGTACTTGATCTTGCCAGCGGTCAGGTCGTTGTGGACTTCGTAGCCGTTGATCCGCAGATTCAGGTAATCAAATACGCCAGCCGCCGTCCAGAGAAACTTGGTGCCGATGGTGATCGGCGTCACGCCTGCGTCTTTGAGGGTGGCTGCGACAGTGTTGAACTCATCCCAGTTGGTTGGCTCAGCCAGGCCGAGCTTGTCAAAGATGTCTTTGCGGTAGTACACGCCCCATTGGTAGTAGGTGTACGGCACGCCCCACTGCTTGTCATCAATGGTCATCGTCGGGGTGATTGCGGCCAGTGAATCGTAAAAACCGTTGGCCTCCCACACGTCAGACACGTCTTCAAACAATCCCGCTTCAACAAAAGGCGCCATGCGGTTGCCCGGGTACCAAGACGTGATGTCCGGTGCGTCGGCAGACAGGAAGTTGCGAATAGCGGTCTTGTGTGCTTCGCGGTCATTGATGTTGACCGTGACATTGATGTCCGGGTTAGCGGCCTTAAAAGCTTCCACGGCCGCTTCAAAGCCAGCTTTGGGACCCGGGTTTGGGTCGTCAAAATTGATCACCAAATCGCCCGCGATGGCGGCGGTAGACATGGCTGCTGATAACGCAATCGACAACAAAGACGATTTCAATGCGAATTTCATTACCTTCTCCCTCTGTGTAAGTCCTGTCAGGACCAGTTGTATGCGGCCGAACTCGGCCGCGTTTTGTCGACAAGGCTGATCATGCCAGCTCTTGCATTTTAAATTTGTCATCCGGTGCATCGCCAGATACTGACGTCGGCCACCTCCATACGCCGCTGGCCCACGAGAAAAGGGCCGCCATGCGGTAATTCAACACTGTCAGGGCCGTAATTGACCGCAAACACCAACTCTCCGCGCCGCCGCAATCGAAGGCCGCCCGGGCAATCTGTGATGTGCAGGCCTATCTCGCGCAATCTGGCCAACACAAACCGCTGCGTGCTCTCGGCATCGAGACGGGCGTTGACGTAATGCCAATTGCCCTGGTGATAGTGAAACCCCCACCCATCGGTAAAACACGCCGCCGGCGTGAGCACGCTGTCTACACGCTCTCGCCAACGCCACGCGTTGAGCCCACCGTCGCAATTGACGGGTTCGAGCACTGCGTCTGGCAAGGACTCAACTTGAATCACTTTGAGCGGCAACACGCGTTGCAACGCACCGGGCGCAAGTGTCTCGGGAATGGCGCAATCACGGTCAAAGCTACCCGTGCGCGCCGTGGCGATGACCATTGCCCCGCTCGCGTCCAGTCGTTCGACGATGTCTTCGTCGAGAATGGTGCTGTTGCACAGAATCACCAGCGCGTAACCACTAAAGCACGCGTCAGGCGGCAGAATATCAATGGTTTGTCCGGCCGCACGCAAGGCTCGGTACCAATCCTTGACCGCTTCGAGCGGGCTTGCATTGCCTCCTTGGGGTGCTGCGTCAAGCGCGGCATGGCCGACGTAGTCAAACACCAGCGCCACCGACCCACGCTCGGTTTGCGACAATTCACCAAGCGTTTCCAGATCCGCGTTGATCGCGCGCAGCTCGTCAGCCACAGGCGACTCGCTGCCATCTGGCAACAACACACCGGCGTGAAATTGCTCTTGTGCACGCGGCTGCTGGCGGTAGCGAAACACGCAACAGAGCTCAGCGCCATGCGCCGCTGCCTCCAAGCCCCAGAGCCGCAACATGCCAGGCAGCGGCACGGCGTTATGCGCCGCCCAATTCACAGGCCCAGGTTGCTGCTCGAGCAACCACCAGCGCCCCGCCTGAGCATGGCCGAGACCCCGATAGAGATCGTGGTGGAAGGCGCTGTCATCCGGGTGACCGGTGCGCAGCCAGCGCAGTCGATCTGCATCGGTGGCGGCGTCCCGGTCGAGAAAACCAAGCGGATAGTTGTCCCAACCTGAGACATCGAGATCTCGCGCAACGGCGTGGTGGTCAAACGCTGTGAAGTTGCCCATGAAATTGTGCATCAGATCTCGCCCAGGCGAGAGCTTGCGCAATATCTCGACTTGCTGACGATTAAAAGCGACCACCTGATCTGATGAAAACCGCCACCATGCCAATCGGTGCGCGGGACTTGTGTCCGTCACCGCGCCACGGGGCGCTTCAATCGCTTGGAAGCTCGCGTAGTTGAGGCTCCAGAAGTCATTCCCCCAGGCAGTGTTGAGCGCGTCAATGCTGTCATATTGGGCTTCACACCAACCGCGAAACGCCGACACAGCATTTGCGGAGTAGCTCGCAATGGTGTCGTGGCAACCGTACTCGTTGTCAGTCTGCCAGCCGATCACAGCCGGGTGTGTACCCAGAGCACCCGCTACACGCTCGACGATGTCGCAGCAGGCTTGCAAATACAATTTCGATGAAAAGTCATAGTGACGGCGAGAACCAAATCCGCGTGTTTGCCCGTCATCGCCCACTGGCAAAATGTCCGGGTGCGCGTCGACCAACCACTTAGGCGGGCAAGCGGTCGGGGTGCCAACCACCACCTTGAGCCCCTCGGCGTGCAGCGTATTGACCGCGTCAATCAGCCATTGAATGCGGAAGTCACCTGGCGCGGGTTCGAGCTGACTCCAGGCAAACTCACCGATACGTACCACCGAGATTCCAAGCGAACGCATGTGCGCCGCGTCGGTGGCCCAACGCGTGTGCGGCCAGTGCTCGGGGTAATAACAGACGCCGAGATTCACGCCGCCAGCTCCACGTCACGCAGTGACTTGGCAGCCACTTCTGGTTGCACGGGATTGACGATATTGCCCGCCAAGTGTTCGTAGCCACCGAGATACTTCAACACGCCTGGCGCACGCAGCGGGCACTGCACCACGAGGTGGAATCCACATGCGGCGTTGTCCGGGTGGCTGTCACAGGGCGCATTGTGCAGCATCGTATTGTGGGGTGTCCGCCGATTAAAAAGCACATCAAGCCGGCGCAACACCTCGCCGTAGAGCGAGGCCAACGAGCTTTGTTCTGTATCCGTTAGAAGACCGACGTGGCCAACATGTCGCCGCGGCACACACCAAACTTCAAACGGGAAGCGTGCAAAATACGGAACGATAGCAACCCAATGCGCATTAGAGGCCACTGCCAATTCTTCGCGGTACTCCGGCCGGGCAATCAATGCTTGCAATAGCGGTTCACTGTGATGCCGAAGGTACGACGCTTGCGCCGCTCGTTCACGTTTAGCTGTGTCCGTTACAAAAGCACTCGCATACACTTGCCCGTGCGGGTGTAAGTTGGAGACGCCAACTTCCACGCCTTTGTTTTCAAACAGCGTCACTTGCGCGATGTCGGGGTCGGCGGCGAGCTGGTTGTACTCGGTGTGCCAGAGTTGCACCACACCACACAGTGCTGCGTCGTCGAATTCCGCAAGGGTCAAATCGTGCCGGGGTGTCCAACACAGCACCCGGCAACGCCCGGTCGGCGGCGCACTGCAGCGCAGGGGATCGAGCTTTAGATCACCGCTCGACTCACCTTGCGGGTGCGGTACCAAGCACGCAAAGTCGTTGTCAAACGCGAAAGTGTCGGCGTATTCGGGGTTTAATTGTCCATTCGCTCGCGTCACCCCTGGACAGAGATAACAGTCTGGATCGTGACGGGGCGCCCGCTCTGAAGCCTGCACATCCACTGTTGCACCGGACCACGGTCGATTGGCGGATTGCGCTGAGATTTGCACCCATTCCGACCGCAACGGGTGCCAACGGTGTTGCCAGTTTGCACTCACGTTAGTAACTCCATGGCACCGTCTGCCGGTGAAACCCTGTAAAAGTCAGCCGTGAGGCCGGTCGCACTGTGATAACACGCGGCCACTTCGCTCTCAAAGCGGTCGAGGGCATCATTGGCTACGAGCGACACCGTGCACCCACCAAAGCCCGCCCCAGTCATGCGGCTGCCGAGTACGCCTGATGTGGCCATCGCCGCCTCGACAAGTGCGTCTAAGGCGTGTGTAGACACTTCAAAATCTTCAGCTAGCGATCGGTGAGACGCACACATCAGTTGTCCAAACTGCTTGAGATCGCCAGTGTGAAGCGCCTGCCCGGCTGCCACCACTCGACTCTGCTCGCTGACAACATGTCGCACACGCCCAAAGAGATGTTCTCGGCTTGCAAATTTACCTGCCAAGGTCTCGAGTTGTGCTTCTGAGACCGAGGCAAGATCCCGCACGTCAATCGATTCCTGCACAAGCGACAAGGCATCGACACACTCATCGAAACGCGTGTTGTAGCCCGACTCGCTGAGCTCTCGCCGCTGATTGGAATTGCTGATCACAAAGTGGTGACCATCGAGTTGCAATGGCACCTGCTCACAGGAGAGCGTGCCGCAATCGAGCGCCATGGCGTGACCTGACTGCGCCATGGCGATGGCATAGGGATCCATGATGCCGCACGCGAGTCCGACAAACTCGTTTTCAGCCCCTCGGGCGATGTGCACCAGCTCCAGTGGCGAGAGCTTAAAACCAAATAACGCGTTAATCGCAAATGCCGTGACCACGGTGACTGATGCCGACGACGACAAACCTGCACCATTGGGAACATCGCCTGCGTACAGGCACTCGATACCTTCAACTGCATAGCCACGTTTGGCAAATTGCGCAATCACACCGAGCGGGTAGTTGATCCAGTGATCACCGTATTTATTGGCGATTTCCTCAGGCGACAATATCGCCATCAGATCGAAATTATTGGAAGACAATTTGATACCACGCGACTCGGTACGACGCATCAGCAAGCGCGTGCCGCGGTCAATGGCACAGGGCAGCACCAAACCACCGTTGTAGTCGGTGTGCTCGCCAATCAAATTGACTCGACCAGGCGCGTGGAACAAGCGCGGCACTGAGCCGATCGCGTAGCGTGTGTGGAAATCGTCGAAGAGGTCAAAGGCCAACGTCAGGACACCCGTTTGCAATGAAGTAGAAGCGCGCAGTGCGCTGGCATGATTGGCAATTGCACGCCGCGCATGGCAAGTACAGAGCCGTTGAGTGTGACGCCGTCGAGACACCATCGAGGCAACGCGCGGTTGTAGGGAGCGAGCTCGTCGAGCGAGGCATTGATGACTTCCACGGTATAACGCGCATCATTTGCAAGCCCGGCAAGCCGCATGACCCCTGCTGGCGCATCCGCTGTTGCACTGGTCGCAAGCACTGAATAGAGCGCCTGGCTGCCGTCTACCGCCACACGCCCCTCGGCCAACATGCCCGCAGGCAAGCCGACAACCGACCAGTGCACAGCTTCAGCCAACCACTGCCGGTGGGTTTTGTATAGCGAGGTGTAGTGGCCGAGCTCAGCGAGTTCGGTGGCCGCGAGTCCACGCAAATCTGTCTCAAAGCCAAACTGGCCACCGAGCGCGACGATAGCGCGCGTCGACAGCGTTGTGCGCCGGCCAGTCAAGTGCGCGCGTGCATGGCCAACATGAGATCCGAGCACTTCAGACGGCAGAAAGGTGGTCGCAGCACATTGCATCCGCATGCGGTCTATTGGGTCGAGATTGTCAGAGAGCCACACACGGCCACATTCGCCGAGCATCCCCCAATCCAGACGACCGCCGCCAGAAGCACAGCTCTCGATTTCAAGCGTGGGGAAGCGCGCGAGCAACTGTTGCATCATCAGACGAACAGCGTCGGGTTGTTGTGCCGCGACAGCGAACTGCCCGTCGCCCGGCAGCACCAAGTCACGATTCATGTCCCACTTGATGTAGTCAATTTGGTAAGTCTCAACCAGACTTGCAATTGACTCGATCAAGTAGGCCTGTACGTCTGAGCGCGAAACATCAAGTGCCAGCTGTTGGCGCGCGAGCGGCGTCTCTACCCCGTCGAGCCTCAGGCACCACTCCGGGTGCAGGCGCATGACATCAGAATCGGGGTTAACCATTTCCGGTTCAAACCACAGGCCAAACTGCAATCCACGCTGTCGCGCGTAGTCGACCACCGGGTGCAAGCCATCTGGGTAAACCGTGGGGTCTACACCCCAATCGCCGAGCCCCGCTGAATCGTTGCGTCGACCGTGAAACCACCCGTCATCGAGCACAAAGCGCTCGGCACCGGCCTCAGCGGCGGCGTCAATAAGGGTTTTGAGCGCACCCAGGTCGTGATTGAAGTAGAGCGCTTCCCAACTGTTGCAATGGACAGCACGCGGTTCACGCGTCCAGGCCGGCAGTAACTCGCAGCGTGCGTAGCGGTGCAGCCGCTGGCGCGCCTGATCCCGACCGGTGCCAACTGCCAAGTACACCACCGGAGTCTCGAGTAACGCGCTCGCGGCGAGCTCACATTCACCTGGGTGATAGCCAACGCCAAATTGCATCACCGGCACACCGTTGTCGTCGCGCTGCAAGTGAACTCTGTGATTGCCGCTCCACGCCATGTGCGCAATCAGGGTCTGCCCGCCATGGCTGTCGAATCCAGCCTCACCGACCACCAGTCCAGGGTAAGACTGGTGCCCCGTTCGCCCGCGCCAACTCTCGAGCAAGAGTGGTGAGTTGTCGAGTGAGGTGCGCCGACATTGGAGTTCTTGACCCCAGCGGCCCCCGAAATGCTCCGCTTCGCAAAAAGGTACCGGCAACTCAATGCTGGCCGACGCGAGCCAGTCAATTTGCAACGGCGTGTCTGCATGATTGTGTAGAGTCGTGTGCCAGGCGCACACACCTGTGCTCGCATCGAGCGACACATTGAGCACCACGCGCAACCCAATGACGGCATCGCGCAGACGCAGAGCCAGCGATTGCGCCGATTGCTCTACGGCGTCGAGATCGAATCGGTGGCCAAAAGAAGTGCCACCTCGGTGCCCGCGCATCGCAGGTGGCCCGCCGTGCCCAGTTGACAACATCGGGAACACGCTTGCCGGCACTGGGTTATCGACGCTCGCGTGCGCGAGCGGCAAGGACACGGCAGACGCCAGTGAGGCCGCGTCCACGTCTTTTGGCAAGGACTCGCCGAAATACACAAGTCGCGGCAGCGCCCCGCTCTGCGCAACCAAAACGAGGCTGCAGCCGCCGCCGTCGAGACGCCAAAAGAGGCTGTCAGCGCTGGCGTTCACGGGCGCGTTCGGGCCAGATGGTAGTGTGGGCACATCGGTGGCATATCCGTCACAATTGTGCCGATTCAGGCAATATGGAACAATGTTCCAAAACTATCCTGCTATGCCAAACCCTGTCAATCAACAATCCGCGACAGCGCGGACAAAACGCACCACCTCCGCCGACTCACGTCGCGCGGGCACCGGTGCGTTCGCTCGTGCAATGCACTTGCTCGACACCATTACTGACGGGAATACCTTTCGCTTCGCCGAGCTGCAGCAGCTCACCGGCCTGCCAAAAGCCAGCCTGCACCGCGCCCTCGCCGACCTCACCGAGCAGCGCTTGGTTGTGTTCGACGAACCCACAGCCACCTACCGCGCAGGCTTTCGGCCGCTGGAGTGGGCCAACCGCATCTGGGCAAACAACGACTTGCGCAAACTCGCGCGTGATGAACTTGAGACCCTGAGTGAACGCACTGGTGAGACGGTGATGTTGTCGGTGCTCGCTGACACCCACGTGATTCACCTCGACTGCGTGGAGAGCGCCCAGAGTGTGCGCACTTCTGTCAGCATCGGACACCGGGTGCCGGCGTGGTGTACTGCAGCGGGCAAGGTGTTAATGGCGCGACTGCCCGAAGCCGAACAACGCACCACCCTCGACAACACCGCGTTTGCGCGTTTCACCAACAACACCGTCACCGAACCGGATGCTGTGATGACTCAGCTACAGCACGCGCTCGATTCAGGCATCGCGATTGATGACGAAGAACACCATGTCGGCATACGCTGCCTCGCGGCACCGGTGGTAGACGGCGCTGGCACAACGGTCGCCGCCTTGAGCGTGTCAGCACCCACTTTTCGCATAGACGGCGATAACTTTGAACACTGGCGCACGTGGGTGCAGGACTGCGCGCAAACCATTGGTAAGCGACTGCTGCCCTCGGCTTCAGCAGTCTCACTCTGATACGGAGATTAAGAACGTGGCGCGGGTCAACCTCAGCAAAGCACACAAGACATTCGGCGCCGTAGACGTGATTCGGGGCGTCGATCTCGAGATTGCCGACGGCGAGTTCACCGTGTTTGTTGGACCCAGTGGATGCGGCAAATCCACCTTGCTGCGGCTCATTGCCGGTTTGGAGACGCTGACCAGTGGCAGCATCCACATCGGTGAAGAAGACGTCACCGCACTCGCAGCTGTCGACCGTGGCATCGCCATGGTATTCCAAAGCTACGCGCTCTATCCCCATATGACGGTGGCTGAAAACATGGGCTTTGGGCTGCGCATGAACAAAGTTGACCCGGATACAGTCGATGCCAAGGTCAAAGCGGCGGCCGAGTCGCTGCAGCTAAGCGCCCTACTCGATCGCAAACCCGCGCACCTCTCTGGCGGTCAGCGCCAGCGCGTTGCGATTGGCCGCGCCATCGTGCGCGACCCTAAAGTGTTTTTGTTCGATGAACCCCTGTCCAATCTCGACGCGGAACTGCGGGTTGATATGCGGCTTGAGATCGCGCGGTTGCACCGGCAACTGGCGACAACCATGGTGTACGTCACTCACGACCAGGTTGAGGCCATGACCCTCGCCGACCGCATTGTGGTCCTGCGCGACGGCCGGGTCGAGCAAGTCGGTGCACCACTTGAACTCTACAACCACCCGGCCAATGTCTTCGTCGCCGGGTTTATCGGCTCGCCGAAAATGAATTTCATCGAGGCCAGCGTCACGGCGTCAAGTGACCACGCACTGAGCTGCCAATTGACAGATGGCAACCAACTCGATCTGCCGCACGCCGTGCCAGCCGCCGCCGTCGGCGACGCCATAACGCTGGGTATCCGCCCGCAAGATCTCGCTGGCACAGCAGGTGACATCACAATATCCGTGGAAGTCGATTTGGTTGAGCAGCTCGGCGGCAGCAGCCACGTACACGG
>CALAMQ010000013.1 GCA_937925815.1 uncultured Granulosicoccaceae bacterium
CCACCGGCCGCCCGCTCAGCGATGGGTTGATCGACCGCACACCGGCTGACTCGCCACTGAAATTGCGGTGCCAATGCTGCAAGCGACTGGGCGACCGGGGAATCCCCAAGGATGCACAACTCCGGCAGCGGCAAGCTCGGCTCAACAAAAATGTCCATCGAGCCCTTGGACGGGCACCCATTGCGCGCGATCATCACACCGTCCTCAACGCTCCCTGCCGACAGCCCTTTCTCATCGAGCAACTCACTTGGCTGAAGCGAGACGAGCTGCGGGCTGCCCGATGCAATGGCGGACACCACCGAGCGCGCCAGCGCACCGCGGACACAGCCACCACCAATCCAGCCTTGCAAAATGGCGCCATCAGCCGAGAGCAACGCCTTCGCGCCGGGCTTGGCCGCAGTCGCACCGAGCGTGCGGATGACCGTCGCCACCGCAAAGGCCTCGCCGCGCTCGCGAAGGGCGTCGGCCTCGGTGCTGAGCGGATCGCTGTGGACATCACACCGGTTCACAGTCGCCCCCACTGCCGTTCAAGTGCAGCCAAATCTTCAAGCCGGTTGGCCGAGCAGAAAGCATCGAGGTGCGGCAGGGCCGCCGCCATGCCCCGCGCCACCGGCTCGTAGCCCTCCCACCCCTTGAGCGGGTTGAGCCAGATCAATTTACAACCCCGCCTCTTCAGGCGGCCCAAAGCCTCGGCCAGAAGCTCAGGGGGATCGGTGTCGTAGCCGTCGGAAAACACCAGCACCACACTGCGACCGTCGACAAAGCGCCGGGCGTAGCGCCGCGAGAACTGCGAGAGTGATCCACCGATGCGGGAGCCCCCACCGAAGCCATCGGCGAGCACCGACATCCGGGCGAGCGCGCGCAAGGCATCTTTCTCGCGCAGGGCAGCGCTGATGCGCACAAGGCGGGTGTGGAAGAGATAGGCATCCGATGCCGTATCCGCGCGCATCAGGCCTGCCAGAAACGCGAGGAACACCCGTGCGTATACCGTCATCGAGCCCGACACATCGCAGAGCGCCACGATCTTGACTGGGCGATCGGGCCGCTGCTTGCGCGGCAGGGCCAGTGGCTCACCGCCACTGCTCAGGCTCTTGCGCATCACGCGCCTGAAATGCAGCACGCGTCCCTTGCTCGCGGCGTCGTATCGACGGGAGCGCTTGTCGCGCAGCGCGGCCCCCAACTGGCGGGCGACACGCTCCGCTTGCGCGATGTCTTCCGGCAACACGAGGTCGCGCAGGTCTTTTTTGTAGAGGTTGCGCACGCGCGTGGCGACAAGCTTGCCGCTGCCGTCGTGCTCCGCTTCACCCTCGCCGCCGTCCGGGGCGCTCGCCTCACCCGCGCCACCGCCGGACTCACCGGCCTGATTGCGAGACGAGTGCACATTGGGCTTGACGACCCCTTGCTGGCGCGGCACGGCCCGCGTCCGAACGCGGCCCCCGTTGAGCCAATAGCTGTCGAACAGCGCATCGAATTGCTCGACGTCGTCGGCACAACCGGAACACACCGCCTTGAGCGCCGAACGCGCTGCATCGGGCTCCGCCGCGTTGATCTGTGTCAGGGCGTGCAAGGCCAGGGCTGCTTCTGCCGGGCCGAGCCGCAGCCCGTTGTCTCGCAGGTGGCCCATGAACCCAGCCATGCGCGCCGCCGGTCCGGGATCGCGCCCGGCAAACCGCGTCACGCGACTCATCCGGCCCGGCCCGCCAAACGCTCGGACACTTCGGTGGTGATGTTGAGGCGGTCCGCCTCGGTCTTGAGCAAGGTCGCAAGCGTTGCCTGAAGCAACGCGGGATCGCGGTTGAGGTCGGCCACGCCCAGACCCATCAGGGCAGCGGCGAAGTCGAGCATCTCGGCAATGCCCGGGTTTTTCTCGAGCTCCTCTTTGCGCAGCGACTGCACAAAGCCGACGATCTGCTGCGCGAGCGCCGACTCCACCTCGGGCAGCCTCGCCCGCAGGATCGCAAGCTCCGTCTCCCGATCTGGGTAGCCGACATGCGCGTAGAGACACCGCCGCCGCAGCGCATCGCTGAGGTCGCGTGTGCCGTTGGCGGTCAGAAGCACCACTGGCCGCGAGGTGGCGGCCACCGTGCCGAGTTCGGGTATGGTGATCTGGAAGTCTGACAACACTTCCAAGAGGTAAGCTTCGAATTCCTCGTCGGCTCGGTCGATTTCGTCGATCAGCAACACCGGCGATTCCGCCTGGCGTATGGCCTTCAGCAGGGGCCGCTCGAGCAGATAGTCCTCTGAGAACAACCGCGCCTCCACCGTCTTGCCGGATTCGCCGTCTTCCGCCGCCGCGCGGATGGACAGCAATTGCCGCTGGTAATTCCACTCGTAAATGGCTTGGGACGCATCCAGCCCCTCGTAACACTGCAGGCGGATCAGCTGCGTCGATCTGACCACCGAGAGCACCCGCGCGACCTCGGTCTTGCCAACCCCCGCCGCCCCTTCGAGCAGCAACGGCCGGCCAAGAGACAGCGACAAGTGCACTGCCATCGCCAGATCATCAGACGCGATGTATCCGGCTGTGGCCATGTCCGATTGAAGAGTGTTCCAGCTCATGTTCTGCGCCGATGTGGGCAAATGAAACGCCGTGTCACGGGCCCGAATGGCCCGCGCTGACACACAACGCCGGGGCAGCCCTTGCGCGGGCCGCCACGGTCACTCAACCGTGCAGGTCGAGATTGTTCGCGGTTTTCCAGATCCGCCAATGGTCGTGCGGCATGTGGCTCTGCCGCAGGCCGAAGGCCCGAAAGGCGTCGTGAACCGCGTTCGAGAACGCCGGCACACCGCCCACATTCGGACTTTCGCCAACCCCCTTGGCCCCGATCGGATGGTGCGGGCTCGGGGTCTCGGTGTGGTCGGTCTGGTAGTTCGGGGTCTCCCAGAAGGTCGGGATAAAGAAATCCATCATCGTGCCGGTCTTGCAGTTGCCGAGCTCGTCGTAGGCAATCTCCTGACCCATCGCAATGGCCAGCGCCTCGGTCAGCCCGCCGTGCACCTGCCCCTCGATGACCATCGGGTTGATCCGCGTACCGCAATCGTCGAGCGCATAGAACTGGCGAATATCGGTGACACCCGTGTCAACGTCGACATCCATCACACACACGTAGGCGCCAAACGGATAGGTCATGTTTGGCGGGTCGTAGTAGCTCACCGCCTCGAGGCCCGGCTCGACGCCGGGGATCGCCTGGTTGTAGGCCGCGTAGGCGATCTCCTTCATGGTCTTGAAGCGCTCGGGTGCGCCCTTGACCACAAATCGGTCCACGTCGAATTCGACGTCGTTGTCGTGGACTTCAAGCAGGTAGGCCGCAATCATCTGCGCCTTCGCCCGGATCTTGCGACCGGCAAGCGCGGTGGCTGCACCGGCAACCGGTGTACTTCGCGAACCATAAGTGCCAAGGCCGTAAGGGGCTGTGTCGGTGTCGCCCTCCTCGACCGTGATCGAGTCGGCCGGGATACCGGTTTCAGTTGCAAGAATCTGCGCAAAGGTGGTCGCGTGTCCCTGGCCCTGACTGATGGTGCCAAGGCGCGCAATCGCAGACCCCGTCGGGTGGATGCGGATCTCGCAACTGTCGAACATGCCCATTCCGAGGATGTCGCAGTTTTTGACAGGCCCGGCCCCGACGATCTCGGTAAAGAACGAGAGCCCGACACCCATGAGCTTGCGGGTCTCGCCGCGTTTGAACTGTTCGACCCGCTCGGCCTGCTCCGCGCGCAAGCCGGCGTAGTCGACAGACGCGAGCGCCTTGTCCCAGGCCGTGTGGTAGTCGCCCGAATCGTATTCCCAACCGAGTGCCGAGGTGTAGGGGAACTGCTCCTTCTTGATGAAATTGATCCGTCGCAACTCGGCCGCGTCCATGTTCAATTCCATCGCCAGCATTTCGATCATGCGCTCGATGAAATAGGCCGCCTCGGTCACCCGGAACGAACACCGATACGCCACACCGCCAGGCGCCTTGTTGGTGTAGACGCCGTCGACGCCGACATAGGCCACCGGAATGTCGTAGGAGCCAGTGCAGATGTGGAAAAAGCCCGCCGGGTATTTGGTCGGGTCGGCGCAGGCATCGAATGCACCGTGGTCGGCCGTCACGTGGCAATGCAAGCCCGTGATCTTGCCGTCTGGCGTCGCGGCGATCTTGCCCTTCATCCAGTAGTCACGCGCGAAGGCCGTGGCCATGAGGTTTTCCATGCGGTCTTCAACCCACTTCACGGGTAGACCGGTCACGATCGACGCGACGATGGAGCAGACGTAACCCGGGTACACCCCGACCTTGTTGCCGAAGCCCCCGCCGATATCGGGCGACACCACGCGGATGTTGTGCTCCTCGATTCCCGAAAGGAGTGAAGCCACTGTGCGCACCACGTGCGGCGCCTGGAAGGTACCGTAGAGCGTGAGCTTGCCGTTGACTTTGTCCATGCTCGCAACCGAGCCGCAGGTCTCAAGCGGACAGGGGTGAGTGCGGTGGTAATAGATCATCTCTTCGGCCACTACATCGGCGCCCGCCAGGATGGCCTCGGTGGCCTCTTTGTCCCCCTGCTCCCAGGTGAAGATGTGGTTGTTGTGGCGCACCGGCCCATGGGCGCCCTCGGTGCGGTCTTTGATGTCTTCGCGCAGGATTGGCGCGTCGGGCAGCAATGCCTTGAACGGGTCGACGACCACGGGCAGCTCTTCGTATTCGACCTCGACCAGCTCCACCGCGTCGGCGGCGGCATACCGGTCCTCGGCCACGACGTAGGCGACTTCCTGCCCCTGGAACAGCACCTTGCCGTCGGCCAGAACCATCTGTTTGTCACCGGCCAGCGTCGGCATCCAGTGCAGCCCGAGCGGGGCCAGATCGGCGGCGGTCAGAACGGCGACGACACCGGGTACGGCCATGGCGGCCTCGGTGTGGATCGCCTTGACCCGCGCATGGGCATAGGGCGAGCGGACAAAGTCACCGAACAGCATGTTGTCCAGCTTGATGTCATCGACGTAGTTGCCGCGGCCCTGGGTGAAACGGACATCCTCGACGCGTTTGCGCGAGGAGCCCATGCCCTT
>CALAMQ010000014.1 GCA_937925815.1 uncultured Granulosicoccaceae bacterium
GGACCCATCCACACCGGCCATGCCGATGTCCCAATCCGGGCAATTGTCGCGCCCGCTTTCCCATGGGTGTGTGATCGCGGCAGGTCCGTGCACGCAGCGTACCTCGTGCCACCAGCGGTGCCATGCCACCAGTTTTGGATAGATCGCGGCCAGCCTGTTGTGCCCAAGCTCTCTGTTCATTTCCCAGACCCGCCGCACCATTGTGGCCGCGACGGGGGGCTGCGAGATGCCGGATGTGGCTGGGCTTTGTCCGGTTGACCAGACATCGGGGCCGGGGAAGTAACTTGGGTCCGGCGCAGCAGGTCAGAGAGCCGCTGCTCTTTGCCGAGCGGCTCGCCTAGCAGCGCCACTTCCAGGTTTTCTTGCATTTGTCCCGGTCGCACCCAAGCGTCTTGCAGGCGCTGGCGCTCACGCGCGACGGCCTCGCGCTTTTCATTGAACTGAGCCCAGCGCGCCTCGTTGACCAGACCAAGTGAGTGACCGATCTCTGTCAAGCGCAGATCGGCGTTGTCCTCGCGCAGGATCAGGCGGTGCTCCGCACGACTGGTGAACATGCGGTAGGGCTCGTGGGTGCCTTGCGTGATCAGGTCATCAACCATCACACCAAGGTAAGCCTCGTTGCGCTGCGGCCACCAGGCCTCGAGCCCGCGTGCGGCGCGCGCCGCGTTCAAGCCAGCGAGCAACCCCTGTGCGCCAGCCTCTTCATAACCGGTGGTGCCGTTTATTTGACCCGCAAAGTACAAACCGCTCACGCGCGACACGGCGAGGTCCGCGCCGAGCCTGCGCGGATCAAAGAAATCGTATTCTATGGCGTAGCCCGGGCGCGTGATGTGGGCGTTCTCAAACCCCACAATCGACTGGATATACGCCAGTTGTACGTCAAATGGCAGGCTGGTCGACAAGCCGTTGGGGTAGAGTTCTGTGCTGTCTAAGCCCTCGGGCTCGACAAAAATCTGGTGACGGTCTCGGTCTGCAAAACGCACCACTTTGTCTTCAATAGACGGGCAGTAGCGTGGCCCAACGCCGTCTATCTCACCGCCGTACATCGCCGAGCGCGAGAGGTTGTCAGCGATGATCTGGTGCGTGGTCGCGTTGGTGTGTGTGATATGACACGGCACCTGACGCGGGTGATCCTCAACCGAACCCACGTAACTGAACACCGGCAGCGGGTCGTCTCCGGGTTGTTCAGCCATGACGGAGAAATCGACACTGCGCGCGTCTATGCGCGGCGGCGTGCCGGTCTTCAAACGGCCAACCCCGAGATCGAGCTCCCGCAGCCGTGCCGCCAAGGTCTCTGCCGCCGGGTCGCCCGCGCGCCCGCCGCGCGATTTAACGTCTCCAATGTGTATCAGGCCCGCCAGAAACGTCCCCGCGGTGAGCACCACTTGGCTGGCTTCAAAGGTCAGACCGTTTTGCGTTTTAACCCCGGTGACACGTTCTCCAGTCATCAGGAGGTCATCCACCGACGCCTGAAACAGCGAGAGATTGGGCTGCGTCTCAACGATCCGGCGAATTGCCGCGCGGTACAAGCTGCGATCGGCCTGAGCGCGCGTCGCCCGAACCGCCGGCCCCTTGCGCGCGTTGAGGGTTCGAAATTGGATGCCGGACGCGTCTGCTGCAGTCGCCATCGCGCCACCGAGCGCGTCGATTTCTTTGACCAGGTGGCCCTTGCCAATGCCGCCGATGGCGGGGTTGCAGCTCATCTGGCCCACGGTTTCGATATTGTGGGTCAGCAACAACGTGCGCACGCCCGTGCGCGCGGCCGCCAAGGCCGCTTCAGTGCCGGCATGGCCACCACCAATGACAATCACATCGTAACGCGTGGGATACCGCATAAGATTGGAACGCTGACCTCGGGCAACCCGTGAGTTTAGCGGGGCTGCGCGCTGCTTCCAAACCGCCATCACCAAACTGTGACCCGCGTTCACCCGTGCACAGCCGTTGACGTGCGGCCAGGCAACAGACCGCGAAGCAGCCTGTTGCCACATGAATTTGGAAAAGGGGCTTACTGAGGGCCCAATGCCGTTCGTTTGACCGGATGGGTCGGGCACAGCACAGGCCCAAGCCCGCAGTACGCAGGCTTGGGCAATGGACTCATGCGATTGTCAGCGCTCAGGCGGCCACAGAGCCCATGCCAGTGGCCGTTGGGCTACCAATGGCGATACGGCGTGGCTTCATTGCATCAGGTACTTCTTTGACCAAATCAATGTGTAGCAAGCCATTGGACAGCTGTGCCCCGGTCACTTCGATGTGATCGGCAAGATTGAATTTCCGCTCGAAGCTTCGGCTTGCAATTCCCCGGTGGAGGTAATGCCGCTCTACATCATCTTTCTCTTTGCGCGCTCGCACTGACAACACACCGCGCTCAACCTCGAGCTCTATGTCCGATTCCGAAAAACCCGCAACAGCGATTGAAATGCTGTAACGGTTTTCGCCGGTGGATTCGATGTTGTACGGCGGGTAGGTTGCAGGCTCTGCACCAAGCGCCGAGTTGAGCAAGGTGGCCATGCGATCAAAGCCAACGGTGGTGCGGTACAAAGGTGAAAAGTCAATTGTGTTCATGTCGTGTATCCTCGTAAATTTAAGCGATAGCGCAGGCAGCGCTCTGCACAGAGACACGCCGCCTGCAATAAACAAATTGGGGATCAGTACCCTTTTTTTCAAGCATTGACCAAGGTGAACGGTGTATGGACATCACGTTTTATGGTGCAACTGAATCAGTCACGGGCTCGTGTCACATCGTGCGGTGCAACGGCCACACTGTTCTGCTTGATTGCGGACTGATTCAAGGCTCACGCAAAGCAGACAAGCTCAATCGGGAAGATTTTCCGTTTTCCGCGAAAGACATCGATGCCGTGGTGTTGTCACACGGACACATTGATCACTCTGGCCGCCTGCCTCTTTTATGCAAACGCGGTTACCGCGGCGAGATCCACACACAAAATGCAAGTGCGGATTTAATTGATATCTTGCTAAAGGATTCTGCGCGAATTCAGGAATATGACAGCGACTGGTACAACAGAAAGCGGCGAAAAGACGGTGAGCCACTGCGCGAACCTCTGTACCGTAGCCAAGACGCAGAGAGGGTTCTCAAGCAAGTTCGTGGTCACCGCTACGGTGAGTCATTCAACTTGCTGCCCGGCATTGATATCCGTTTTCTGGATGCGGGCCATATTCTCGGTTCCGCTATTGTCGAACTGCAGCTGCAAGAGGGTGAACACAAACGCGTTGTGGTGTTCAGCGGCGATATCGGTCAATACGACACCCCAATCATCAACGACCCATCATCCGTTGCGCAGGCCGACATGATTATCATGGAGAGCACCTACGGCAACCGCCATCACCGCGACCGGCAAAGCACCATCGATGAGCTTGGAGAGATCATTGAAAAGGCACACTCAGACGGTGGCAACATCCTGATACCAGCCTTCGCTATTGGCCGAAGCCAAGAACTGCTGTACCACATGGGCATGCAATACGAGGCGTGGCAACTGGACAACTGGCAAGTTTTTCTAGACTCCCCAATGGCCATTGAGGCGAGTCGTGTCTACTGGGACTACCCCCAGCTGTACGACAATGAAACCACGCGTTTGCGCAAGGGCATTCTCGACATGCCACGCCTAAGCAATTTAAATTTCAGTCGCTCAGTCGAAGACAGCAAGGCCATCGCAAATTACAAGCACGGAGCAATTGTGATTGCCGGTTCCGGTATGTGTACCGGTGGACGAATTATGCACCACCTGCGTAACCACATCCCCAATCCTCGCACCCACGTCATCATTTGCGGCTACCAATCACCGGGCACACTCGGTGGCCGATTGGTCAACGGCGAAGAGGAGGTCAAGATTCACGGCAAGTGGGTTGAGAACCGCGCTCAGACACACACCGTCGGTGGCCTGTCCGCCCACGGCGATCAAGCCGATTTGATGCGATGGCTCAACGGCTTCAACGGCAAGCCGCCGATCTACTTAGTGCACGGGAACACTGGCGCCAAAACGGGGCTTCGTGACCATTTGCGCCACGAACACGACTGGCCAGCGAGCATTGCACAAGATGCCCAAGTGGTGGATTTGATATCAGGACTCTGACAATACTCAGAGTCCTGTCACCACCCATTGGGCAAGTTCAGAGTTTAGTTTCCGCTACCACTTAGATTTCGGCGGGATTTATGAGCGGCAGCATTTGCCGCCAACACGTTGGTATCAAGCTGCACCATATTTGGCAGCTCATCGAGGTTACTCACTTTGTTTCGCTCCGCGTCGAGCATGGACTCGAGCTCCATGATGCGCAGAAGCAGATCTTTGCCCGCTTTTGTTCGCTCTTCTGAGAGCTGGCTCTCTAGCAACGCGATACGCTCACGCAAGGCAGTGTCGGTATTGCGGTATTCCTCGAGCGTTGCCTCGTAACTTGCAATCTCGGCTTGCGCCAGAGCCAAGGCCTCACGTTCTCTTGCAACATCAGCATTTGCCGCGTCGAGCAACCCCAAAGTTGTATTGAGTTCTGCACGCGTGGCGTCTCGCTCACCCTTTGCCACAGCGAGCTGATTCTCAACTGTTGTCACGGCGCTGTGCGCCGCTGTGATCTCTTTTTCGAGTTGCTTTTTCGCCGCGTTGGCAAGCTTCAGGTCAGATTCAAGTGCGGCAGCATTGCCTTTGCCGTCCTCAATCTGTTTCTCAAGCGACGCGATCCGTTTCTCAGATTTCTGTGCAGCACGTTTGTGCTCTGACAACGCGGCGGTTTCGGACTGAAGCGCAAGCTCCAGTTCCGCTATGCGTTTTTCACACGCAGTGGTGTGCTCGCTCAAGGTTGTCAACAGAACGGTGACGTCACGTTCGTGTTTAATTCGGGTGGGTGTCACAAGCATTTTATTCATCAGGGCTTCCGCAACTGGCTCGGTTGTCAGGCCACTCAAACCGAACTCAAGTGACTTGATCAGGAATGGTGCTCGACCGTGCCGGGAGCTGAAGTCCACCCCGGCAGATCTGACACATTGCCGTGCAATCTCGGGACCACAGACGGAAAAAGCCTGTGAATACGCCTTTTTTGCTACTTCCCGATACAAAATGCGGAAAAAATCTCGCCGAGCAGATCGTCTGCGGTGTATCGCCCAGTGATCGATTCAAGCGCGGCATGTGCACCGCGCAAGTCTTCGGCAACAAGCTCACCACCACTACTGGCCAACAGGTTGCGTTGGGCACACTGCAAACCGTCACATGCTCGCTCTAACGCCGCGACGTGGCGCCGTCTCGCGCTGAGTGTTCCGAGCCCATCAGCGACATCAGTGTCATTGGCAAGGGCCGCGCTGATGGATGCCCGCAGCGCGTCGAGCCCATCACCCGTGCGCGCGGAGACCTGTACCGAATTCTCTGGCCATTGCGCGGCTAGGCGCGGGGCTAGGTCCGCCTTGTTCGCAACCCAAATCACCTGAGACGTCACACATGTCGCCGCGAGGGCGAGATCGTCCGCGGTGATACCCACAGCCGAATCAAAAACCAGCAGCACAAGATCAGCTTGGGCAAGCTGTTCTCGCGCGCGACGGACCCCTTCGCGCTCGACAGCGTCTTCGGCGTCACGCACGCCGGCGGTGTCGATGACCTCGGTTGCGATGCCATCTAGATCCAACGCAACGCGAATGACATCCCGCGTGGTGCCTGGCACATCTGTGACAATCGCGATGTCTTGCGCGGCCAGCGCGTTGAGCAGGCTCGACTTGCCAACATTGGGCTGGCCTGCAATCACCACCACTGCACCCTCTTGCAAGCGCACGCCGGCAGTTGCGGTACGCAGCAGATTTTCAGCCTGATCCAGCACCGCCTGCATGTGCTCGCGCACAGGTGACTCAGACAGAAAATCAATGTCCTCATCAGGGAAGTCGAGCGCGGATTCAACGTGAACGCGCAAGGTCGTTAACGCCGTGCCAAGCGCACCCACTGCGGATGAAAATTCACCCTGAAGTGAACGCACGGCGGCTCGCGCGGCGGCAGCGGTGCTGGCGTTGATGACATCGGCAACCGCCTCCGCCTGCGCGAGATCGAGCCGGTCATTGAGAAACGCGCGTTCCGTGAATTCCCCCGGCCGCGCTGGGCGTGCGCCGAGGGCACAGCAGCGCTGCACAAGCAGGTCGAGCAGCACCGGGTTGCCATGGCCCTGCATCTCCACGACGTCTTCACCCGTGTAGGAGGCTGGCGCTGGAAACCACAGTACGACGCCATCGTCTATATCGGACCCAACCCCATCGCGAAATGCGCGATGGTGAACCCGGCGCGGTGACAAGGCGCCACCGCAAATTGACTCTGCAATCGCGCGAGACCGCGCGCCACTGAGTCTCACTACACCGATTCCGCCTCGACCTGCCGGTGTTGATACGGCGACGATGGTGTCCGGTGTGGCGGTCACATCAAGCGGTCTTGGACTGAGATTCCCCGATCACAACGCGTGTGATGTACCACTGTTGGGCGATCGACAGCACATTGTTCACGATCCAGTAAAGTACCAGGCCGGCTGGGAAAAACATGAAGAAGAACATGAACATCCACGGCATGATCATGAACACTTTCTGCTGGATCGGGTCAACTGGCGCGGGGTTCAAGCGCTGTTGCACGAACATGGAAATGCCCATTAACACCGGCAACACAAAGTACGGGTCTTTGCTCGCCAAGTCGTCGATCCACAACAACCAAGGCGCCTGCCGCAGTTCGACCGACTCAATCAACATCCAGTAGAGCGCAATGAACACTGGAATTTGAATGAGCATTGGGAAGCAACTGCCAAGCGGGTTGACCTTTTCTTTCTTGTAGAGCTCCATGGTCGCCTGACCCATTTTCTCGCGGTTATCGCCGTGGCGTTCCTTGAGTTCGGCCATTTTGGGCTGCAGCGCTTTCATACGCGCCATCGACTTGTAACCCATTTCCGAGAGCTTGTAGAAAAAAGCCTTGATCAAGAAGGTCAGGAAAACGATCGACCAACCCCAGTTGCCAACCCATCCGTGTATTTTGTTGAGCAACCAGAAAAGCGGTTGCGCGAGCACTGTCAGGTAACCGAAATCCACCGTCAACCGCAGGTTCTCTGCATAGGACTCGAGTCGATCTTGGATTTTCGGTCCGGCGTACACGGTGGACGTGAATTGCGCTGACTCGCTGGGCTGAACCGTGACCGCGCGCGAGGCCGCACCCAAGATGTAGCGGCCCGTCGCCTGCACGTAGTTGCTGTAATACGTGGTGTTCTCACCCTGCTCTGGTACCAACGCGGTGCCGAAGTAGTGCTGGATCATAGCGATCCAGCCACTGCTCGACTCGACGCGCAAGTTCTCCGAGGCGATGTCTTCGAGATCGATTTTTTGATAGACCTCTTCACTGGTGCTCAGCACACCACCGGTGAACGAGCGGACAAAGCCATCGCTGCCGTCATCACCAACCTCTGAGCGCAGCAACTGACCGTAGTGCCACCCCTGCCACGGCGCACCGCTGTTGTTGACCACGTCATAAATCACGTCAAAGCCGTATTTATCGCGCTTGAAAACCCACGTCTTGGTGACCTCAACGCCACCCTCAGACCACCTAAAGGGCACCCGCAATTCGTCTTGGCCGTCGGCCAGTTCGTAAGCTTGCTCGGCAAACTGGTACACATCACGGTGTGTCGGCGCACTGCCCTGACCCTCGCGGGTCTGCAAGCCGCTCTGCACGAGCACGACCCTGGATGGGCTCGACTCAAGCGCTTTGACAAGTAACTCGGGGTTTTCCAGCGTCTCGGGGTACTGGCGCAACGCCGCCAAGACCGGGTTCGCACCGCGGGTGTCGATCTCGATGTCGAGCACATCGGTCCGTATGCTGACACGCTCGCCCTCTGCTGCAACCACGCCGCTGTCAAAGGTCACGTTGGCTTGGCCCGTGGGTTCAACGCTGGGCAGCGTCGCATCCCCTGCGTCCGCCGCCAACGACTGACTTTGCCCGGCGCTGGTCTGGGTTTCAACGGGTGGTACGTAGTTGTAGTCGAGCTGCCAAGTTTGCCAAATAAGCATGAGCAGCAAGCCGAGACCGGCGTAGAGGAACAGGCGTTGGTTGTCCATACAGATTATTGAGACTGCGATGAGTTAGCGGGGGGCCCTTGTCGCGACGGGACCGGGTCGTGTCCACCCAGACTCCACGGATTGCAACGCACTATGCGCCGCACCGCGAGCCAAGTGCCTCGCAGCGCACCGTGTTGTTTGATGGCTTCGATTGCGTAGGCTGAACAGCTCGGATGATACCGACAACTGGCTGGAAAGTAAGGACTGATGCAGAGTTGATAGAACCGGATCAAACCCACTAGTGCTTGTCGCATCGCTGTCGCACCCGTTTCCATTGACGCGCCAGATCCGCGCGCAACTCATCAAGCGAGGCGCTGCGGACACCAGGGTTAGCCATCACGACAACATCCAAGTCGCCCACCACTGATGCTTCTTGCTGTCTAAAACTCTCGCGGATCACGCGTTTGGCGCGGTTGCGATCCACAGCACGTTTCAAAGAACGCTTCGCGATGGCGAGTCCTAGACGGCCTTTGGGGTGATCGCCAGTCACAGCAATCAACCGAAAAAACTGGCCGCCGGCGCGAGCGCCCTGCTTGAGGACGTGTTGGAATTCGCGTGGCGTCAGCAGGCGCCTGTCGCGACCAAACACAGAGCCTTCAACGCCAGATTGCGCATCGGGCGCCACAGGGCGTTGGCTCAGGATGGCGCGAGACGTTTACGTCCCTTTGCACGACGGGCGCGAATGACTGCGCGGCCACCACGTGTTGCCATGCGGGCACGAAAACCGTGGGTGCGCTTGCGGCGCAGGGTGTTGGGCTGAAAAGTACGTTTCATGGCCTGATCCTCTGTTCGGGCTCTGCCAAAAGCAAAGCCGCTAAGCATAAAACGGATAGCACATCCAGTCAAAGTCTTTTCTCGCCATCAACAGGAAATAGCCTGTGGATAACTTATGCAGACCGCGCTAGACTAGCGCGACCGACGACCCGACAGAGCGTATCCCCCATTGAGAGGCGGCTCTCCCGTCTAAGGCATGCGTGTCAGTGAAGCACTGATGCAAGGCGGTAACGTCACCCCCCTGTTTTAGCTTTTCGTCTGCTTTTTATCGATTGGCTACCAATTTGTTGCGGCTCGCCGCCGCACCGGAGACCCATTTGCCCAACTCGCTGTGGAGCACTTGTCTGGCTCAGCTCGAATCCGAGCTGACCCCGCGCCAACTCGACACCTGGATTAAACCGCTACAAGTGGAATCCACCGACAGTGCCCTAACCCTACTGGCCCCCAACCGGTTCGTACTCGATTGGGTCAAGCAGAACTACGTTGCCCGTATTGAGACCATCGCTCGATCAGTCGTCGGTGCCGCGGCCAAAGTCGATTTGATCGTCGGCCATCATGCACCGACGCCAAAACAACCGGCAATAGCGGGACAAGCCCCAACAGAACACAAAGTTGAACAACCTGTACGGCCGGTGATTTCGACACCGAATCAAGCAACAGCATTCAATGCCGCTGCGCAAGCGCGCGACAGGTCCTTTTGCTCGGAGCTCAATCCCAATTACACCTTTGAAAGCTTCGTTGAAGGCAAATCTAACCATTTCGGCCGTGCCGCCGCGATGCAGATTGCTGAGAACCCGGGGTGTGGCTACAACCCGCTTTTTATATACGGCGGCGTGGGCCTGGGTAAAACCCATTTGATGCAAGCTGTCGGGCACTCTCTTTTAGAATACAAGCCCGACGCCCGCATCGCCTATGTGCATTCAGAACGCTATGTGCGCGAGATGATCAAGTCTCTGCAGCGCAACACCATTGATGATTTCAAGCAGTTCTACCGCTCACTCGATGCCCTCTTGATCGACGATATCCAGTTCTTCGCAGGCAAAGAACGCTCGCAAGAAGAGTTCTTCCACAACTTCAATTCAATGATGGAAAGTCGGCAGCAAATCATCATCACCTGCGACCGCTATCCAAAAGAAGTCGACGGCCTCGAAGAGCGACTGCGCTCACGATTTGGCTGGGGATTGACAGTCTCAATCGACCCGCCGGAACTCGAAACTCGCGTAGCCATCCTTCACAGCAAGGCCGAACAAGCCGGTGTCGAGCTGCCTTCCGATGTCGGTTTCTTCATCGCGAAACGCGTTCGTTCCAATGTCCGTGAGCTCGAGGGCGCATTGCGTCGAGTGATCGCAACATGCCAGTTCACCGGCCAGGCAATCACGGTTGAGTTCGCACGCGAAGCACTGCGAGACCTTATCTCGGTCCAGGACAAGCTCATCACACTGCCCAATATTCAGAAAACAGTCTCTGAATACTACAAGCTGCCGATGAAAGATATGCTGTCTAAACGCAGAACCCGATCAATCGCACGGCCGCGCCAACTGGCAATGGCTTTGAGCAAAGAGATGACTACCCACAGCTTGCCAGAGATCGGCGATGCCTTTGGCGGCCGCGACCACACCACGGTGATGCACGCGTGCAAGACGATCAACCGCTTACGCGAGACGGATACCCGTCTCAACGATGACTACCTCACGCTACGGCGAGCCATTGAGAGTTAAGTGATATGGCCTGTTATCAACTCTGTGGACAACCCCGACACTGGCCTCTGGACAACTTGTGTTCGGATTTAAGGCCTGTTTTATCAACAGGCTATCAAGAGCTTGACCGCCGTGACTGTCCACAACAACGCAGAGCGCAGGATATTGATTTTAAAGGGAATTATGTACTTCTCTACATATCCACCGTGCTTATTATTATTACTATTTTCTTAAATATATATAGGTATATTTAATGAAACTCTCTCTTTCCCGCGAAGAATTGCTCACGCCCTTGCAACGTGTCATCGGTGCTGTCGAAAAGCGTCAGACAATGCCCGTGCTCTCGCATGTACTGGTTTCCTTGCAAAACGGCACCTTGTCGTTGACCGCAACCGATCTCGAAATCGAACTGCGCGACGCAGTTGAAGGCGTGATGGGTGATGACAGTGAAACCACCTTGCCCGCGCGCAAGTTGCTCGACATTTGCAAGAGCCTGCCCGATGGCGCTGAAATCACCCTGTCTGTGAGCGGCAACAAGGCGACAGTCAAGGCTGGCCGCAGTCGGTTTAACCTGACAACCTTATCCGCTAGCGAATTTCCGCGAACCGATACCTTGCAAGACCCTGTGAGCTTTTCGTTGCCACAACGTGGGCTTCGAAGCGCGTTGCAGAAAACGGCTTTTTCAATGGCCCTGCAGGATGTGCGGTACTACCTCAACGGACTGCTGCTCGAACTGGCACCGGGCAACCTGCGCGCTGTGACAACGGACGGACATCGACTTTCCCTCAGTGAATACCCGGTGGATATCGCTGTCGATGCACAACACCAAGCCATCGTGCCGCGAAAAGGGGTGCAAGAATTATTGCGCCTGCTTGCCGATGATGACGGTGACGTCAGCGTAGCGATGACAGCAAATCACGTGCAGTTTTCCCTCGGAAATTTGCAATACACCTCGAAGCTGATCGATGGTCGCTTCCCGGATTACCAACGCGTGATGCCGGCAGACAACCCTCGCGTGGCCACCATTGACCGTGAAACGTTGCGCCAAGCGCTCACACGTGTGGCAATCCTCGCCAATGAAAAATACAAAGGCGTGCGCCTGCAATTCGGGGAGGATGTGTTGACTGTGCAGACACATAACCCCGAGCAGGAAGAGGCTGAAGACACGATTGCGATTGGTTTCAGCGGGGACGCGATTGAGATCGGATTTAACGTTGGCTATGTGCTCGATGTGTTGCAAGCCATCGAATGTGACACGGTGTTGTTCAAGCTCAGCGACGGCAACAGCAGTTGTTTGGTGACTGCCGCTGACGACAACAACCACCGTTACGTCGTCATGCCCATGCGGCTATGACGCGCTGAGTGAGCGCACCGACCGATACCAACGGAATGCGCCTACTGTCTTTGGCTGTCGACGATCTACGTGTGTTAGAGCACGTTCAAATTGATTGCGACAGCCCATTGACCTACCTCTACGGCGAAAACGGGGCGGGCAAGACCTCCGTTCTGGAAGCTATGCACGTCTTGGCCACTGGCCAATCCTTTCGCAGTACCCAACTTCGCCATTTGATCCGGCGTGATCAGCCACTGCTCCGGGTAGTGGGTGAGTTGCGTGATAACGCGGGCGCCATACACCGACTCGGTATCGAGAAACACCGCAGCGGCGTGACCCGTGTGCGAATCGATGGAGAGGAGGTCAGTCGGGTATCTGATCTTGCGCTACAGATGCCGTTGCGCGCTGTATCACCTGACAGCCATGCGTTGGTTTCCGGTGGGCCAACCCTGCGAAGGCGGTTTATCGATTGGGGCGTGTTTCACGTGGAACAACACGAGCGGTTTCCCTGGCGCCGTTACGCCCGATTGCTAGAACAACGCAACGCGCTGCTAAAGTCCTCTGCGGACACGGGCATGCTGGACGCCATAGACAGCCAACTGGATACGTACGGTGACTCGATTGTTGCGTGTCGAGACGCGTACGTCGCTCGACTCGCGTTGTTGTTACCGCGGTACTTGTCAGAATTTGCCAGCGACCTATCAGTCGAAGTTCACCACGCCAAAGGCTGGCGTGGTGACGACAAATTCGGCGATGCACTTAAACGGCACAGAAGCGATTGCCTTCGGTATCGGGTGACATCGGTCGGACCGCACCGGGCTGATTTGGTGCTCACTGTGGATGGCAAACCTGCGCGAGAAGTGTTGTCCCGAGGGCAGCAGAAATCTGTGCTCTACGCGCTGACCATGGCGCAGGCAGACGATTTTCACACCCACGCAAATCGGCGCATGGTGTTGCTTTGTGACGACTTGGCATCGGAGTTAGATGCACATCGGTTTGAAGCGGTGTTGGAGAGGCTTACAACACTGGGGCACCAGTTGGTTGTCACAGGTGTAAACCGCGAAAAATCCTTGGCAGATCAGCAGGCTAGAGTGTTTCACGTGAAACAGGGTCAAGTTGATTTGGTGATATAATAATCGGCTTCGTAAGCCCACTGGACCCGCCATGAGCGACCCTAACGACGCGACCGACCCAGATACCTACGACTCGAGTAATATCAAGGTCTTAAAAGGTCTCGATGCCGTTCGAAAACGCCCAGGCATGTACATCGGAGACACGGATGACGGGTCGGGGCTGCACCACATGGTGTTTGAGGTCGTCGACAACGCGATAGACGAAGCCCTGGCTGGGCATTGTTCCGAGGTCACGGTGATCATTCACGCAGATAACTCTGTGTCCGTGAGCGACGATGGCCGCGGTATTCCAACCGACATTCACCCTGAAGAAGGTCGGTCAGCTGCCGAGGTCATCATGACCGTGTTGCACGCTGGCGGGAAATTTGACAGCAGTTCCTACAAGGTTTCGGGCGGCTTGCACGGTGTCGGTGTATCGGTCGTCAACGCACTCTCGCGCAAGCTGACCATGACAATCTGGCGTGATGGCAAGGTGCACAAGCAGGAATACACCGACAGCGTTCCTGACTACCCGCTCAAAGCGACCGGTGACACCGAACGCAGCGGGACTGAAATTCGGTTCTACCCAAGCGAAGAGATCTTCAGCAACACTGATTTCCACTACGACGTGCTGGCGAAACGCCTGCGAGAACTGTCATTTCTCAACAGCGGTGTGCGCATCAGCGTGTCTGACAAACGCTCAGACAAGCAGGATATCTTCGAATACCACGGCGGTATCAGTGCCTTTGTGGAACATCTCAACCGCAACAAGACGCCACTTCATCCCGACCCGATCTACTTCAATCTGGAGAAAGATGAGGTGGTCACCGAAGTCGCGTTGCAGTGGAACGACTCCTACCAAGAAAATATTTTTTGCTTCACCAACAACATTCCCCAGCGCGATGGCGGCACCCACCTCGCGGGATTTCGTGGCGCACTCACACGCACATTGAACGCCTATATGGAAAAAGGCGGAGTCGGCAAAAAGGAAAAGGTGCAGACCTCGGGAGACGATGCGCGCGAGGGCTTAACCGCGGTGGTATCCGTCAAAGTGCCAGATCCCAAATTCTCGTCTCAGACCAAAGACAAGCTGGTCTCATCAGAAGTCAAAGGCGTGGTCGAATCGATCACCAACAGCGAATTGGCCACCTTCCTCGACGAGCACCCGAACGAAGCCAAAGTGATCTGCGCCAAGATCATTGACGCCGCGCGAGCCCGCGAAGCCGCCCGCAAGGCGCGTGAGATGACGCGGCGCAAAGGCGCGCTCGACATCGCAGGCTTGCCTGGCAAGCTCGCCGATTGCTCGGAGCGGGATCCAGCAAAATCTGAATTGTTTCTGGTCGAGGGTGATTCGGCAGGTGGTTCAGCCAAGCAGGGTCGCGATCGCCGTACGCAAGCGGTCTTACCGCTCAAAGGCAAGATCCTGAACGTTGAAAAGGCACGCTTCGACAAAATGCTCGGGTCGGCGGAAATAGGCACCCTGATCACAGCTTTGGGGTGTGGCATCGGCAAAGATGAATTTGATCCTGACAAATTACGCTATCACCGGATCGTGATCATGACCGACGCCGATGTTGACGGCTCTCACATCCGCACCTTGCTGTTGACCTTCTTCTACCGCCAAATGCCGGAGTTGATTGAGCGCGGCCATATTTTCATTGCCCAACCACCGCTGTACAAAGTCCGACGCGGCAAGCGCGAGAAGTACGTCAAAGACGATGAAGAACTCAGCCGCTTCCTCACGGAACTGGCACTGCAAGACGCTTCATTGATGCCATCGCAAGACGCGGCGCGCATTGACGGTGAGGCGCTGGCGCAGTTGTGTCATGCCTATCAGCGTGTGGAGAAAATGATCGCTCGAATGGGACGGCGTTACGACCCATCCGTACTTGAAGCGCTGACGCGTGTGGAGAGGCTGACAAAAGAATCAGGCCAGCAAGCTGAAATATTACAAGCATGGTGCAAAGATTTACAAGCCTGTGTCAACCGGGAGCTCGCAGAGGAAGCCGCGTGGACTATTGCGCCGGCGGCCAAGGAATCTGGCTTTGAGATCATTTTGTCTCGCGTGATCCATGGCAATGAGTTGCGGCAGGTGGTCGATGAAGAGTTCTTCGATTCAGCGGAGTACGGCTTGATTGCATCGCTTTCAGAAATGCTCCACGGTCTGGTCGGAGAAGGCGCGGTCATTCACCGCGGCGAAAAGCAACGCGAGGTGTCAGATTTCAGCCAAGCGGTGCACTGGCTCATGGGTGAAACCAAGCGTGGGTTGAACATTCAGCGTTACAAAGGCCTTGGAGAGATGAACCCAGATCAGTTGTTTGAAACAACACTGGATGCTGAGCGACGTGTGATGCTGCAAGTGCGGATCGAAGACGCAGTGGCTGCGGATGAAGTGTTTACCACGCTGATGGGCGACCAAGTCGAGCCGCGCCGCGATTTCATCGAGAGCAATGCATTGGCTGTTGCCAACTTGGACGTATAAAACCATGACCCAATCTGTTCGCCGTCTACCCGATTTCACAGCCATTGACCCACCTGCAATTGCCGGTGCGCTGGAGGCCTTGCTTGAATCGACGCAGGGGAAAATCGATACCCTGTGTGACGTGCCAACGCCCAATTGGGTCAATTTCGTGGAACCGTTTACTGACGCCTGTGACGCAGTAGACCGTTTTTGGTCGCCAGTAAGCCACCTCAACGCGGTCATGAGCTCTGATGCACTGCGAGATGCGTACAACGCCGGGTTGCAAACCTTGCAAGCCTTCTACACCGACCTTGGCCAAAACCGCGCGTTGTTTGACCAGTACCGCGCCATAGAGGCCTCCGAGGCGTACAACTCTTTCAGCGTCGATCAACGCGTTGTCATTGACAAGGCGCTGCGGGATTTCCGTCTGTCAGGTGTTGATCTGGAGGGCGAGGCCAAAGCTCGGTACCGGGATGTCAGTCTGCGAATGAGCGAGTTGGGCAGCCAGTATCAAGACCAACTGCTCGACGCGACCAATGCCTGGTCACTGGTACTCGAAGACGACTCTCGGCTCGCCGGCTTGCCTGACCACAGCAAGCAGCTGCTTGCGCAGATGGCAGAGCACAGCGGAGAGGGGGCTTACGTCGTCAATTTGCAAATGCCAAGCTACATTGCTGTCATGACTTACGCAGATGATCGTGCACTGCGTGAGTCGGTGTATCGGGCCTACAACACCCGAGCGTCAGACCAAGGGCCAAACGCAGGTCAATGGGACAATGGTCCCGTGATCGATGAATTGATTGCACTGCGCACCGAAAAGGCGGCCTTGCTCGGCTTCAGCAATTACGCCGAACTGTCGCTTGCCACAAAGATGGCCAAAAACGCAGACGAGGTGACCGGATTCCTGCGTGACTTGGCGCAGCGCAGTCGCGGCTTTGCCGAGAGCGAGCTGAACGAGCTTCGCAAATTTGCAGCCGCAGCTGGACTCGAGGGTGATTTGCAACCCTGGGACACCGGCTACTACGCAGAGAAGCTCAGGCTGCAAAAACACGCCTTCTCAAGTGAAGAACTCAAGCCCTATTTCCCAGCTGACAAAGCAATCGCAGGTTTGTTTGCTGTCGCCAAGCGACTCTTCGATGTGTCGATAGAGAAAGTCGATGGCGCTGCGAGCTACCACCCGGATGTCGACCTTTATCGCATCAGCCGAAATGGCGAGGAAATCGGTAACTTTTATTTTGATTTGTACAGTCGCCCGGAGAAGCGCGGTGGCGCTTGGATGGCAGGGTGCGTCGACCGCAACCGCGTTGGAGACACCGTGCAATTGCCAGCCACGTTCATGGCGTGCAACCTCACGCCGCCAATCGGTGACGCGCCGGCGTTGTTTGATCACCAGGAAGTCACCACGCTGTTTCACGAGTTTGGGCACGGTCTGCATCACATGCTGACCCGGGTCGACAATGCGGCGATTTCGGGGATCAATGGCGTCGAATGGGACGCTGTGGAATTGCCGAGTCAATTCCTCGAGAACTGGTGTTGGGATCGCGAGTCGCTCGATGTCATTGCCGGTCACCACGAAAGTGGTGAGCCCATTCCGGATGATCTGCTGTCGCGCGCACAAGCGGCCAAGAATTTCGGCGCTGGGTTGCAGATGCTTCGACAGATTGAATTGGGCTTATTCGACATATTGATTCACAGCGGCTCCACGGATGCTGCGGTTGATGTGCAAGGCGTTTTAGACGCTGTGCGCGCCGAGGTGTCATTGATCCACCCGCCGGTGGACAACCGTTTTCAGTGCGGCTTCGCGCACCTCTTTGCCGGTGGGTACGCGGCGGGCTACTTCAGCTACAAGTGGGCAGAGGTGCTCTCAGCTGACGCCTTTTCGCGCTTTGAAGAAGAGGGCATTTTCAGTGAATCGGCCGGCACGGCGTTTCGTGAGGAAGTGTTGGAGCGCGGCGGTTCGCGGCCAGCGATGGCGTCCTTTGTGGCCTTCCGCGGACGCGAGCCCAAAGTTGACGCACTGTTGCGTCACAACGGCCTTGCCGCCTGAGTCACGGGATCGCAAACGCAATTCGCCTGTCATTCACGCCAGGTGAGGTGAGATTTGGCGCGGCCTGAGTCGGTAGTAAAATCGACACGGCGCGCCGGTGCGTGGATAGAGTGCACCGTCTCCACACACTGAACCCGACGGTTGTTCCGGTGTCTGCCACTGAGCCTCCCTGAGTCAAATTCCAATGCACTACACCGATTTACGCGATTTCATAAACCGGCTTGAGTCCATGGGTGAGTTGAAACGCGTCTCTGCGCGCGTTGACCCCAAATTGGAGATGACCGAAGTGTGCGATCGGTTGTTGCGCGCCGGTGGACCCGCGGTGTTGTTTGAGCAGCCCACTGGGCACGATGTCCCGGTACTTGGCAATTTGTTTGGCACACCTGAGCGCGTCGCCTACGGCATGGGCGAAGACTCAGTGGAGGCGCTTCGGGAAGTGGGCAAGTTGCTCGCGTTTCTCAAGGAACCCGATCCGCCCAAAGGGCTTAAAGACGCATGGCAAAGCTTGCCCATTTTCAAAAAAGTGCTGGATATGGCGCCCAAACGCGTGCGCCACGCCCCTTGTCAGGCCGAGCAGTTCGCCGGTGATGAAGTCGATCTTGCGCGCTATCCCATTCAGACTTGTTGGCCGGGTGATGCCGGGCCACTGATCACCTGGGGTTTGGTGGTCACCCGTGGCCCGACCAAATCACGGCAAAACATGGGCATCTACCGGCAGCAGGTGATTGGACCAAACAGGGTGATTATGCGGTGGCTTGCACACCGTGGTGGTGCGTTGGATTTTGCCGAGTGGTGCCAAGTCCACCCGAACACACCGTTTCCTGTGGCTGTTGTGCTCGGCGCGGACCCCGCAACTATTCTCGGTGCGGTGACACCGGTGCCAGACAGTTTGGCTGAACACGCCTTTGCGGGTCTGCTCCGGGGCGAGCGTACCAAGCTTGTCAAATGCATTGATTCTGATCTCGAGGTGCCAGCCAGCGCGGAGATTGTGCTCGAGGGCCATCTCACACCCGGTGACAACGCAGATGAGGGCCCATTTGGGGATCACACTGGCTATTACAACGAAGTCGATCAGTTTCCAGTCTTCACCATCACGCGTATCACACAGCGTGACAAGCCGATCTACCACTCAACCTACACCGGACGTCCACCGGACGAACCCGCTGTGCTCGGCGTGGCACTGAATGAAGTGTTTGTGCCGATCTTGCAAAAACAGTTTCCAGAGATCACGGACTTCTACCTGCCTCCAGAGGGATGCAGTTACCGCTTGGCGGTTGTGAGTATCAAAAAAGCCTACGCCGGCCACGCCAAGCGAGTGATGATGGGGGTGTGGTCATTTCTGCGCCAGTTCATGTACACCAAGTTTGTGATTGTGGTGGATGACGACATTGATGCCCGCGAGTGGAAAGACGTGATCTGGGCGATGACGACGCGGGTCGACCCAAGCAGGGACATTACCCTGATTGATAACACACCTATTGATTACCTTGATTTCGCGTCACCAGTGTCGGGCTTGGGTTCGAAAATGGGCTTGGACGCAACCAACAAATGGCCGGGCGAGACAACGCGCGAGTGGGGTGAGCCGATTCGGATGTCAACCGAAGTTCAGGCCCGTGTGGACGAGCTCTGGGAGTCGCTTGGACTCTGATTCAGGCTGGGCACCTGAAGCATTGGCTGCGCGTTGCTCGTGCAGGGAGAATTTACCCCTATCCTGTGACTGTCTCTCAGTCACCGTGCCGCTATGTCTGACTCGCCCAACCTCACCACCGACAGCATCCGCCCGCTGATTGTGCGCGTTGCTGTGCCCGCTGCGGTGGGGAACCTATTCAACGTGATGTTCAACGTCGTCGACAGCTGGTATGCAGCGCAGTTGTCGACCGATGCACTCGCTGGACTGTCACTGTCGTTTCCGCTGTATTTTGTGTTTGTGGTGCTTGGTGCCGCTGTCGCTGCCAGTGGTGGCGCGTTGGTTGGCAACGCACTCGGCGCTGGGGAACGTGAACGAGCCGGTTTGTGGTGTTACCAATTGATCGCGTTGTCTCTAGGTTTCAGTGCCGTGATCATGGTTTTTGGTCTCGTTGGCACCTCAGCCGTTTTCAGTGCCATGGGCGCCGAGGGCGCTTACCTCGCGGCTGCCAATGACTACATACAAACGCTCTATCTCGGCGCGCCGTGCCTGTTATTGCCTTTTGCGATTAACGCAGGGCTGACCTCACAAGGCAAAACGACGGTGTTTCGCAATGTCTTGGTGGTCGGCTTTTTTGCCAACCTCGTGCTCAATCCGTGGTTTATTTACGGCGGCTTGGGGTTGCCTGCGATGGGGGTGCGTGGCATCGCCCTGGCGACGTTGCTGGTGCAGGGCTTGGGTGCGTTTATTTGTGGCTGAATTTGCGCCACAGTGGCTTGGTTGAGCGCTTCTGGAGCGCTGCACTTTGGCCCAATGCCGCTATGTTGCGTGAATTGGTCGTGCAAGCTCTGCCGCTTGCGGCAAGTCTCGGGTCAATTGGTGCGTTTTTCTTCATGGCCAACGCCTACATCAATGACTTTGGCCCGGCTGCTGTAGCGGCCTATGGCATTGGTCTTCGAATCGAGCAGTTGGTGTTGGTACCGGCGATGGCGATCAATCACGCAGCGCTTGCGCTGGTTGCCAATAATGTCGGAGCCGGGCTGACTGATCGGGTCTACGCGAGTTGGCGACACTGTATCGTGATGAGCGCGGTGTTACTGAGCGTCGGCGGCGTGTTGATACTTGTCTTTGGCAGTACGCTCATGAGCTGGTTCACCACTGATCAAACCGTCGTGCGCTATGGGGTTGGCTACTTGATGATCGAAGCCTTTGCCCTGCCGGCCTATGCCTTCATTCACACCAATGGCGGTGTATTGCAAGGTGTGAAGCGGCCGCAGGCTGTGATGTGGGTCGGTATGGCGCGGTCTCTGGTCTTACCCGCGATTGCCTTGCCGCTGATGATTGAATGGGCGGAATTTGGGATCAACGCCGTGTGGTGGATGATTCTGGTGCTGGCTTGGGGCAGTGCATTGGCGTTGCACTGGCACACAGCGCGGGTGTTGCGTGAGCGTTGCGCCGCGCTGTGATGGCGATGCCGCGGTGACCTAGCACGGTCACCGCGAGGTTTCGCAGCTCAAGCCAGGGCGAGGGCAAGTCCGCGAGAGAGGTGAGCGATGGCGTTCTCGGTGTCACCGTTTTGCCGCGCCACGTCGGCTAGGCCTTGTTGCGCCGCTGGGCTGTCAGCGAGTGCAGCGGATTGCTCAAGGTAACTCTTGGCTTTACCCCAGAGCTCTTGTCGCAAGCAAAGCGTGCCGGCGGCGGTGAGCAGAGTCGCGTTGTTCTCATTGGATTTAAGCAATGACTCGACTCGGCTGAGTTGGCGTGCGCTGTCGGCACCTGACAAGTTGCCATATAGCGCGATCAAGTTGTCATCGAGATGCCGATTGAGGTTGTCGCCAATAACGCGTTCTGCGGTACCCATGTCATTGAGTGCAATTAAACGCTGTGCATAGGCTGCGATCGCCTTGGGGTTATCCCGGGTCGACGCGGGCAGGCTCTTCCAAATTTTTGTGGTGGCGGCGTCTTCGCACTTGGCGAATGTGGCTGCGGCCGTCTCTGCTTCAATGTCGGACAGTTCGGCGGCGGGCAGAACCTCGTGCTTTCGCAGATCACCCAGCATGTCCAGTAATTGGTCGTGCTGGCCGGCGCGCTGCAGGGCACGTGCACGCAACCGTTGCGCAACGAGATTGCGCGGGTCGTTGGCGCCAATTTCCTCAAGCGTTGCCAGGGCACCTTCGTGGTCGTCGGACTCGAGCTGAATACCCGCTTGTGTGAGCCTTAGCGCTTTTGACGCAGCTGGGCTGTCAGTGACGGCTTTATCGATGTACGCATCACGTTGCGCTTGATCACCGCGTGCATTGGCCGCGTGGGCCGCCGAAATATAGTGAAGCGTGGCTTGAGGACCGGCTGGCATGTCCTTTATCAGCACGCGTTCGGCGCGAGCAAATCGCCCCTCGGCGAGATCGACGGTGCCATCGACCAGTCGATTCAACGAAGCATCTTGTTGGCGACGGGTCATGATTTGGCCGAATCGCCGTGGTGCGTTGAACAACCAACCGAGCAATCGAACGATCAAATACAAGCCGATGAAACCCACTAGCGCAACCAGCGCGACGATAGCCAACGGGCCGTCATAGGATGCCCCCATGAACTCTGCGCGAACCAAGCCTGCATCTTGTTGCAGAAACACGGCCGCCGCGATAACGATGGCGACAATAACCGCCGTGATCAATATGGCCCTCATGATTTGTCCCCAATTTTCTGGTTGGTCTCGACCAGTAGACGCAGAGCCGTACCAAGTTGCTCTGCCCGGGGCACAACACTGATCTCGGCGAGAAGGTCGAGTTGATTGATGAATGATTGCGTGTCGGTGTGTTCAGTGTCGAACAGGGAATTGACACGGCTGCGTGCATTGCTCATGTGAGTGTCGAAGCCGTCTTGATCACGTCTCATGGCAGACAGTTGCGCGGCTTGTAAATTGAGGCGAACAAGCTCGGCGTTGGTGCTCTCAGCTTCGGAGGGTGCGAAAATGCCATCTTGTTCTGAACCAAATTGTTGCCCGCTTGACGTCTTGATACTGACATTTTGCTTCAAGCTTGCGAGTAAGTTTGCAGCGAGTTTGCCAAGGCCGTTGTCATCGGTGTCAGCAACTTCTGTGTCGGGTTGCTCACTCTGCGGTGCATCTTGATCAGCTTCTGGCGTGTCATTGCCCGGCATGCGCAGGTCAGACGCCGCGCGCGACAGGGCGCGGATATCGATGATGAGCTGTTCGATATCGGGCTGGCTCGCACTGCGTAACTCGGTGATTTCAGCACTGATTGCGCGCTGCACGGGCAGGTATTCCACTTCAGCGAGCACTTTGAGCTGTTCTTTGGATGCTTTGAGCGCCTCTACAGCTGAATTGGTGTCTCCCGCCAAGACCACCCGATGAACCGCTGTGCGCAACAGGTACTCAATTTCACTGAGCAGCCACGCACGCTGATTGCGGTTAATTTTCATCTGGGTTTCTTGGAGGCTGTCGTTGAGTTCTCCGGTTCTCGCCTCGACTAAGCCAGTGAGTTCATCGCTTCGTGTCTCCAGCCGTGAGTCGAGCTCAGTGGTGCGCGATTCCAACGCGCCAGCCAATTCATTCGAACGGTCTTGCAACGCCTGACTGAGTGCGTTGTTACCGCCCTCAATCGACGCGATCAACTCCGCAGTATTGGTCTCTATGGTTTCACTGTTATTTTGAATGCTGGCGAGCGCATTTTCTAAGGTCGAGCTCATGTCACTGGAGCCCTGCTCCAGAGCGTCGGCCCGATTTACAAGTGCGGTACTTGCGGCGCTGAGTTCATCCGCTTTTGCATCTAATGCATCGAGCTTGCCGGTAAAGGCGTCGCTCATATCGGCCATGCCACTTTCAACGTCAGCTGCGGCCGTGTCGAGTTTGCCGCTGACGTTCTGCTGCAGTTGGCTGATCTGGCTGCTCATTGCGTGGTGTGTGTACCAAGCACCACCAATGCCTGCGAGTGCGAGCGCGAGCGCGACCAGTGTCAAGCGGTTGTCTTGTGAGCCACCACGGTCTCCGGCGGTGGCTGGCGTTGCGTCACTTTTGGCACCCGAAGTTGCAGGCGCTGGAGGGGCTGTGTGCTTACTCTTCATTATCCCATTGTCTCTAAAGGGGTAAACCGGCCAAAGCGTGGAGCTGTCCGATGTCGCCGGCGGGCATGGCCACGCTGATCGTGCCGTAAAAACCCCGCAACTCGGCGTGCCGTTGGTTGCGTGGACTGTTGACGATTAGTGTGGCGCCGAGCAGCTGCGATCGAATGGCGTCTCCGGCTAGTGTAACAAGGTTGTCCAGCGCCTCGTCACTGCCGCAAAGGATCACGTCTACGTTTTGTAACAGTGCACGCGAGTGTTCAAATTCTGATGCAGTGGGGGATCTGCGGCGGTAGACGATGTGCTCACACAGCTGCGCGCCCCGGGCTCGCACGGTTTGCGCGATCAGATCTCGGCCACCCTCGCCGCGCACCAAAACCACTTGTTTGCCTGTCAGAGCCTGTAGCGTTGGGTGTTTCAGCAATTGTTCGGAGTCAGATTGTCCAGCGCCGAGCGGTTCGACGTCATGACCCAGGCGGGTCAGTGCGCTTGCTGTAGCAGCGCCGATTGCGACAATTGCCGCGCCTGACTGTCGAAGTTGGTCGAGCGAGCCAAGCTGATTAGCGTAGGTTACGGCGTTTTGACTGATGAAGATTGCGATGTCGCAAGTCCCAAGTGCGGCCGTATCCTGGGGCGAGGTCACCGGGGTTTCGATCACCAGAGTGGGGCATCGCAGCGCGGTGTGTCCGAGCTCGCGGACTCCTGCCACCAGTGATTGTGCTTGCTGTGCCGGGCGGGTGATCAGTACCCGCAGCGGTCGCGTCATCCGTTCGACCCGTGCCGACCAGGCTGCATGCCGAGCTCTCGAAGCAGCGCATCTGCTCCGTCGCTCAAGAGCGATTCTGCCAGGGCAGTGCCGAGCGCATCGGCCTCATCTCGCGGTCGGGAACCGGCGGCCTCATAGTGTTCTCCGCCGCCCGGTCGCGCAACACTGCCACGTTGGTGCAGGGTGTTGCCCTCCAGTGTGGCGTAGCTTGCGATTGGCACTTGGCAGCCGCCGTCGAGTCGCCGATTCATCGCGCGTTCGGCGATCAGGCACACAGCCGTGTCAGCGCAGTGTAGCGGTGCGAGCAATGCGGCAATCTCGCTGTCTCCTGATCGGGATTCAATGCCAATGGCTCCTTGCCCGACAGCCGGTAGACAAACGCTGGGGTCGAGCCGTTCGCGGATTCGGTCGCCGAGGTCGAGGCGGTCTAAACCTGCACACGCGAGGATGATGGCGTCATAGTCACCGGCGTCGAGTTTCGCCAAGCGGGTGTTGACGCTGCCGCGCAGCATGCGGACATCGAGATCGGGTCGAGCAGCTCGGACAGCCCCTTCTCGGCGCAAGCTGCTGGTGCCAACGACCGCGCCCTCTGGCAACGCGGCCAACGCGTCGTGTTCAGGGCTGACAAAGGCGTCGCGCGGGTCTTCTCGTTTCAAGATCGCCGAGAGCTGGAATCCAGCTGGCAGCACCACTGGCACATCTTTCATCGAGTGCACAGCAATGTCAGCTCGCCCGTCTTGCATGGCCACTTCCAGCTCTTTGACAAACAGCCCCTTGCCACCAATTTTTGCAAGTGGGCTGTCCAAGAGCTTGTCGCCCTGGGTCACAAAGGTGACCAGCTCGACCTCGAGACCAGTGTGTGCCTGGCGCAATAACGCGGCCACGTGTTCGGCTTGCCACAACGCGAGCGGGCTCTTGCGAGTGGCGATGCGAAGAACGGATTGAGTCATGCGGGCTGCCGGTTGGGAAATTGGGTGCGCGGGGTTCGCAACCCTGCTTTTTATCAAATACAACAACACAACGCGATGTTTTTTCCGGTGAACAAACCCTGATTGGGTCTCGTCTGTGAGGTCGGCGGTGTACACTTGACGGGAACAGTTTGGAGAAACCGATGCGTGTTTTCATCGCCGCTGCGCTGACCAGCGTAGTGGTTTTTGCGCTGGCGGCGTGTGGTAACAAAGGCGCGCTTTACCTACCTGACGTGTCGCGTGACAACCCGGTGTCTGTCAATGACACGGACGAGCGCGAGCGAAATGATCGTGAGGAATCATCGCAGTGAATCCGTTTAACCTGCGTGACGGGCATTTGCACGCTGAGTCCGTATCGCTCACGGCGCTTGCTGAGAAGCACGGTACGCCACTCTATGTGTACTCGCGCGGGGCGATTGAACACGCGTGGCGAGCCTATGACGCGGCGCTTGCACCCTGGCCACATCGGATTTGTTATGCCGTCAAAGCCAACAGTAACCTGGCTGTACTGAATGTCTTGGCGAATCTTGGATCCGGTTTCGACATCGTCTCGGTGGGTGAGCTCGAACGGGTTATTGCCGCGGGCGGCGATCCAGCAAACGTGGTGTTCTCGGGTGTGGGCAAGCGGGTCGATGAGCTCGAGCGTGCACTTGAGGTCGGAATCCACAGTTTTAACGTTGAGTCCTTGAGTGAGATTGAGCAGTTAGCCGCCGTCGCTGCGGCGCATGGCGAGCGTGCGCGTGTCTCACTGCGTATCAATCCTGATGTGGATGCACAAACTCACCCTTACATCTCCACCGGGCTCAAAGAGAATAAGTTTGGCATTGGCCATGAAGTGGCGCTCGACGCTTACCGTCGCGCAGCTGCTCACGCCTCGCTCGATGTCCATGGCATTGATTGTCATATTGGCTCTCAATTAACCGAGGTGCAGCCCTTTGTCGATGCGGCGGAGCGATTGTTGACCTTGGTCGATCAACTGGCTGAAGACGGGATCAATATTCGTGAGCTAGACCTTGGTGGGGGCCAAGGTGTCGTCTACCGCGATGAAAAGCCACTGGATTTGCAAGCCTGGCAAAATGCGGTGGCGCCTTTGTTGAGCGGCCGTGATTTGACACTGGTGGTAGAGCCGGGTCGTGCCATTGTCGCCAATGCTGGCGTGCTGCTGACGCGGGTTCACATCACCAAGGAAAACGGTGGTCGGCAGTTCGCCGTTGTTGATGCGGCGATGAATGACCTCATTCGCCCAGCGCTGTATCAAGCGTGGCAGGCGATCACGCCCGTCGTTGCCAACAGCGAACAACCAGTTGGCACCTGGGATATCGTTGGGCCTGTCTGTGAGTCTGCGGATTTTCTGGGCAAACAGCGCGAGCTGGCGATCAGTGAAGGTGACTTGCTTGCGGTGGAGTCAGCAGGTGCCTATTGCGCTGTGATGTCTTCTAACTACAACACCCGGCCCCGTGCAGCTGAAGTGATGGTTGACGGTGGGTGCGACCACCTCGTTCGCAAGCGTGAAACCCTGCCTTCGCTTTTCGCTGGTGAGTCGGTTATAGAGAGCTGACATGCGTTTGGAATTTGCCAAAATGCACGGGCTGGGCAACGACTTCATGGTTGTCGATGCAAGCTCACGTGCCCACGGCTTAACACCGCAAACTATTCAAGCGCTATCCGACCGCAAAACCGGTGTTGGCTTTGACCAACTGCTTGTGGTCGAGCCGCCCAGCCACGCAGGTGTTGCCTTTGACTACCGGATTTACAATGCCGATGGTGGTGAGGTTGAACAGTGTGGCAACGGGGCGCGGTGTTTTGCGGTGTTTGTTCGTCAGCGAGGCCTGATCGCTGACGACCGTATTCCTGTGCACACCAGCGGCGGAGACATTGTGCTCATCTGCCAAGATGACGGCCAAGTGACTGTGGACATGGGTGTGCCCAATTTCGAACCGGTCAAGCTACCCTTTAGTCGGGCACAGGCTCAGGCGCGCTATTCGGTCGACATCGGTGGCGAGGCGGTACCGTTTGGCGCGGTGTCGATTGGCAACCCGCACGCAGTGTTGTCTGTGGCAGATGTGGAGCGAGCGCCAGTCGAATCACTGGGGCCGCAAATTGAAACCCACACTGACTTTCCCAAGAGGGTCAATGTGGGTTTTATGCAAATTGATAGTCGGCAGCAGATTTCTTTGCGGGTCTGGGAGCGTGGTGTTGGGGAAACCCGAGCGTGCGGTACCGGCGCATGCGCCGCGATGGTGATTGCACACGCCTGGGGCGAAATTGATGACACTGCGACCGTGCACCTGCCCGGCGGTGCGCTGCAAATACAGTGGGCGGGTCAAGGCCACTCCGTGTGTTTGACCGGGCCAGCTAAAACCGTTTTTGAAGGATATTTGGACTTATGAACCACACTGATAACTCCCTGCTCGAGGAGCCTGTGAACGACGAGGCGGTATTGCGCTTTTTGTCTGCGCAGCCAGATTTCTTTAAACGCCACCCCGGCGCCGTGGCCGCTCTGGATGTCACCCACGAGTCAGGCGCGGCAGTGTCATTGGTCGAGCGCCAGTTGACGTCCTTGCGCGAGAGCAATCGCCGTATGCGAACGCAGCTCGATGACATGATCGCGGCGGCTGAACACAACCAAACGTTGAGCGAGCGTGTTCACCAGCTCGCAAAGTCCCTGCTTGCCAGCCGTGGTTGTGAGGCATTAGCTGCCGCCGCGGGTCAGGCATTGCTCGGTCCAGGTGGGGCTGATCAGTTCGCGATTGTGTTGCGTGCTGAGACGAGTTGTGACGCTGCGCCGGGGTCTGCGTTGCGCCATGTGGCCACTGACGACAGCAATTGGCAGTTATTTTCAAATTTGCTCGATGAGCGCTTGATTCGGTGTGGGTTGGCCACAGACGATCAACTGCGCTTTGCATTTGGGGATGGGGCAACACAAGTTGGCAGCTCTGCCATAGCGCCACTGCATTGTGGCAAGACGGTCGGCCTGTTGGTCATGGCCTCGCAGAGTGAATCTGTTTTCACGCGTGACAAAGGGCATTTGTTCCTCGAGCAAGTGGCTGCATTGATCAGCGCTGGGATTGCGCGCGAGACCGCGTGAGCGCGCAGTCGGCCACCGACACGCGAGAGGCCATAGAGGCGTACTTGCAATATTTGCTGAGTGAACGCCGTTATTCCGCACACACCGTTGCCAATTACCGCCGCGATCTGTTCGCGGCCTTGGCGTTGAGAGACGACAACTGGGCTGATCTGCAACGGGTAGACGTGCAGGCGATGGTGGCAAAGTGGCACCGTGGTGGTATGGCGCCGCGCAGTTTGGCGCGACGGCTATCTGCGATACGAACGTTTTTTGATTTTGGTCTCAAGCGAGGTTGGTTTAGTCACAACCCAGTCAAGGACATCACAGCCCCTAAACGCGACAAACCGCTGCCGCGTGTGCTCGCGGTTGAGGAGGCGGCAGCGTTGCTTGATGACGAGCCGGACACGCCGATTGCCTGGCGTGATCGAGCGTTGTTTGAACTGGTGTACTCCTGTGGTTTGCGTTTGTCTGAGGCGGTTGCCTTGAACCTCAGTACCTTGAGCGGATCGGAGGCGGTGTTGCGCGTGACAGGCAAGGGCGGACGCGAACGGGATATACCCATTGGTCGACGGGCGTTGTCCGCGCTCGAGGCGTGGCTCGCTTGCCGCGAAGAGATCGCCAATGCCGGCGAGCAAGCCCTCTTTGTTTCTGCCCGAGGCACACGGCTAGCGGCGCGCTCCATTCAGGCGCGACTGGCGGGCAGAGCCCAGAAGCAGGGTCTCACCGCTCGAGTTCACCCGCACATGTTGCGACATTCTTTTGCCACCCACATGCTCGAGTCGAGTGGGGACTTGCGTGCGGTGCAGGAGCTGCTCGGACACGCCGATATCAGCACCACTCAAATCTACACCCACCTCGACTACCAGCGCCTAGCGACGGTGTACGAGAATGCGCACCCGCGCGCTCGTCGCACTGCGCCGTCTGATTCGGACGACTGAATTCTTAACCCCAAGTCCGTCCAAGCGGGCAGATTTTTCTGTGGACAGACTCTGCCGCATCGACCTTCTTCAGTCAGTGTTGGGTATCGAGCTCGCATCGCCCAACATGACAGATGCGTCAAAGACTGTGACACCGTTAAAGATTTTGACCATCGCTGTCGTTAGCCCTGTGCGACCGACAGAAATTGCCGCTTGATGGCAATTGTTGCCACCCGTTGCCTCCACTGGGCTTATCTAGGTGATGGCGACGACCACACATTTGTCGGTTTTTACTCTCAATTCAAGGGTTTAGCCGATGAAATATGCTTTTATCTCGTGGCGATCGAACAGCAATCAGTGCCTTAGCCGAGCGCCATTTGGCAGCCTCGCGGCTCTGCGACTGGCCTTGAGCTCCGGTTTGGTGCTCGGTCTGTCAGGGTGTCTGGTCGGCGGGAATGTGGTCGATGGCATGCTTGAAAAAAGCAAATCGGGCGTGAGTGAGGTAAGCGTGCCAACCACCGCTGCCCTGACCACACTCGTGAGCCGGAACGGGACGGGTGGCTCCGGTGGCGCCTTTCCGGCGGCGGATTGCTCACCGACCTTCGAGAACATTGGGGCGGAACACACGCTTTGGCCACAGACAGACTTTGGGCTGCCAACAGTCGTCACCCAAAGCAAAATTGTGTCTCACCCATCCGGTGGCTCACACTACATGCGCGTGTTCAAGACGGCAAGCCACAGCTCGGCTTCGTCCATGGGTGCCACGAATTACTTGCACCATATTCCCGAATACTCCCAGCACGATGCGTTTTCAGCTGATGGCACTTACCTCGTGTCACACGGAATCTCCGACAGAGCGCTGTTCAACGCCAAAACCAATCAGAACGTGCGCGTGATCTCCTTCCCTGGTGCTCACCTCGGTGATTGGCAGTGGCACCCGCAGCTGGACAATATCGCATTCTATTTCGACCGATCCGGCGACCGTGTCATCCGATACAACGCAGACCTCGACACGCACGATGTGCTGTTTGATTTCGGCGCGACGCCGATAACCGTGGACGGCATCGCGTTCAGTGATCTGGGCACGTTGACTTCGGGCTACGCCATGGGTGGCCAAGGCAGTATCACGGTTGATGGCTCACAAGTGGCCGTGCTGCTCAATGGCAGTGGCGATGGCATCGTCGCGCACTTGGACCTGGCATCGCAGACGGTGATCAACACGATCCGTTTTGCGGGCAAGGACACATCGGACGAGCTTGACGTTGCCACGATCAGTCCTGACGGTCGGTACATCATGGTGCTTGGTGACTTCAACAACATTTATGGCACCAGTTTCAGCCGTCGCCACATGTACAAATACGACACCCAGGATTTCAGGCTGAATAATAAAGTCTTGGTGCTCGGTCGATCTAACCACTTTGATGTTGGAATCAACGCGGACGGTGACCCGGTGATGGTGACCTTTGGTTATGTGCCTAGTGGTGGCTGGGCCGGCAATACCACAGATGCTGGCGTGGGCTTGGTTGCTGGGGTTGCGGTGCTGAATTTACGCACCGACGTGAGTCGACAAATATTTTCGACCCAACCTTGGGGTAATGGCGGATTGCCAGCAGGCCACATTTCCATGCCGCTCGACGGTGTGGGCGTGGCGCTGATCTCTCTCTACCAAGGTGGCCATGGATCGGGTGTGAGCTTTGCCCAAAATAATGCCTTGATTGCCATTGATATCGACAACGACCAAATTGCTTGGATGGGCTGGGATGAAGGCGCCAACCCAGGCATTGGCTCGCCCGGGGCGGGTCCCGCAGGCGCTTACTATGCCCAGCCTCACGCGTCGTTTGTAATGGACGCTGAGCTGTCCGACGGAAGCCGTGGCTGGAAAGTCGCTTGGGGCAGTGATAATCGCAGCTTGGGTAGCCGTTCTGAGTTATTTACATCTGAAGTGGTGTGTGATTAATTGAGCGAAGTCGCTGATAATTGTGAGAACACCGGAAGAAGTACTGCAGTTTTAGAAAAGTGCTACGCTTTTTTTATACATGAATGACCGCTGTGGATTGGCTGCGCGCCACTCTTGAGCCGAGTATGTCAGGGTTGAACCTGTTTGTTTAAAGGCGCGGTGCTTACCGCGATAACCATGGGTCTAGTACGTCATGAATAAACCAAACTTCTTTATAGTTGGTGCGCCGAAATCAGGCACTACCGCCATGGCCGGGTATCTAGCAGAACACTCCAGTGTGTTTTTCTCCGTCCCCAAAGAGCCGCATTTTTTCGCGACAGACATGCCTGGTCAGCAGCAAATGACGGAATTGGACCGATACGAATTGATGTTTGAAGGTGCTGGCCCTCAACACGAAGCGGTTGGTGAGGCGTCAGTGTGGTACTTGTATTCGAGTGAGGCCATTGCCAACATCAAAAAATACAACCCTGACGCGAGGCTCGTCGTGATGCTGCGCAACCCGGTTGATATGGTCTACTCCATGCACGCCCAGCATTTGTATTCAACCACTGAACACATCGAGTCCTTCGCCGATGCCTGGGCGCACACCGCGGTACGCAGGGAGACTGGCACAGTCAACCGTGAACGCGTGCTGAAGAACCATTTCTACGACGACATTGCGGCTTACGGCAGTCAGCTAGAGCGTCTCTACACGTACTTTCCAAGAGAACAAGTCCACGTCATTTTGTATGATGACTTCAAACAGGACACAGCAGGCTGCTACCGCGACTTACTCGATTTTCTCGAACTCGATGACGATGGTCGGACGGAGTTTCCAGTTGTCAACGCGAACAATGAACACAAACACAAGTGGCTAGGCAGGTTGTTGCAGCAACCCCCAGCACCGCTTGTCAACGCGTTGCGCCTCGTTAAGCGGTTGCTCGGCATCCACCGGCTTGGCTTGATCGGAAAGTTAGATGCGCTCAACGCCCAAGACGTCAAGCGCGCATCGCTCGATGACACGCTGAGGCAGGACGTCGCCACGAACTACGCCAAAGAAATCGACAAATTGTCGGCGTTGCTGGGCCGCGATCTCAGCCACTGGGGTGGTGAAACGCGTGCGCCAGCAAGTGAGTCAGCACCGGTTTCACCCGATCGGCGCGTCGCCTAGCGGTCAGCGCGTTCGAGTGAGAACACCGCCACTGAATGGGTGTTGCGCAACAGGGTTTTCAGTCGCCATTGCGTGCTGGGTGCAGCGTCGTTGAGCAAGGTGATGGCCTGGCCGGTTTTGAAGCGCCGCGGTGGCAGAATCAAACAGGGCGACGCTGAGCCGCGTGCGGCGGGTATCAGTACACATTCAGTTCGCAGATTAGCGCCTGTGTCAACGCGGTAAGTGGCGTGCACCGCGCGCGCTGATGTGCTCAACACCTGTACGCCGCACTGGTATTCCTCGTCTGCTGTGTGGCGCAGCCATTGCACAATTCCGACTCGCCAGATCGAGGTGTTGTCGCCGTTTGGCCGTTTGATTGCGGCGAGGGCGCCGACGTGAACCGCAGCAGGCTCCGCGCTATTTTTAACAAGGCCGACACCATTGGGGCTGATGTCGCGCAGTTGCCATTGATCTGTCTGCGGTTCAATGCGGTGGCGCAGGCTCGCGTGTATGTCGTTGAGTCCCAGAACCACACCGGCGGCGTCGCTGCGAAACGCTCTGGCCTCGCGGCGCTCTTGTCGTCCTTGGCAAAGGCGATACAGCGGCAGGAGTGCCGGATCGAAATCGCCAGAGGCGCGCTGAGCTTCGAGATCGTGTGCAAGTGAATCGAGCACCAACCAGCGCACAGTCGCGCGCCCTGCGCGAGGGCGAAAAGCGGCGGGTTGGGGAGGTGAATCGTTGGCGAGATCCAACGCCAGCGCGCGGCTTCGGGTGCCCGGGTGTTCCACCCTCAGCGCCACGCTGTCGATCCAACTCGGCAGGCGGCGATTGAGGCCAGTGAGAGCTGTGGTCGGCAGGGCTTGTGAGTCGATGCAATATGACAGCAGCAGCATTTTGAACAGCTGGGTCACAGTGCGGGTTTCGCCGGTGCGCAGCAATGTGTCAGCCACAGGTGTGTCGAGAAAACCGTGGCGCTCGGCGACGGCGTAGAGTCCGTAGGCGTCTTTGAGCAGTTTTGGGGGCGCTGAACGGTAGGTCTCGCGTGACAGCAAGAGCTGTTGATGCAACACATCCATTGCTCGAACACAGGCGTGCGCGCGGGCCACTGGCGTCAGTTTGGGGTCGGCGAGATCGTCGCTGAGCGCAATTTTGTAACCAAATCCGGTTTCGGTCAGCAGGGTCATCTGGTCCTGCCAAGCGCGGTCTGCATCGGGTGACAGGGGGAAGTCTTGTCCTTGCCACCGGCGGCGCAGCAGCTGCTGGGCGTGATGTCCCTCGGGCCGCAGCCAGTCGAGCACTTGAAGGCGGTTGCCGCTCGCGTTTTGGCTGCGATTGGCTCGTTGCAATCCGAGCTTAAAGCTGCGGACGCGCAGGCTGGGCGCCAGTTCACGCAGATCCCGCAGCCAGCGCATGACCGATTTTTGGTCGCCACTGAACTCTGCGCTGCGAGTGCTTCGCTGGGTTGGTGTGTAGAGGTGGGAAGTGTCGCTCATGATCTCAAGGTCCCGGGCGGCGAGGTACAGCCACGCCTGCCGTGTCTGTGGTGCTGTGCTCTTGCAATTGGCAAGGTTCATACCCACCGTATCCCTCTGCGCAAGCAACCACTTAACGGTTATCCGCCCAGCATGCGTCAAAATTCAGTCTCTTTCAAAGTCAATTTTGAGGAATAGTCCTTGGAACAATTTCGCGGAACCACCGTTGTCGCTGTGCGACGGGGTAATCAGGTCGCGCTAGGCGCCGACGGACAGGTCACACTCGGCAACACGGTGATGAAGGGCAATGCGAGCAAAGTGCGCCGCCTCTACAAAGGCAAAGTGATCGCGGGCTTCGCTGGCGGCACGGCGGACGCGTTCACACTGTTTGAGCGCTTTGAAGCCAAGCTCGAGGCCCACGGAGGCCAACTCACACGTGCTGCAGTTGAGCTTGCCAAAGATTGGCGCACGGACCGCTTGCTACGCCGCCTAGAAGCATTGCTAGCGGTCGCTGACCACAGCGCCTCACTGATCATCTCTGGCAACGGCGATGTGATCGAGCCCGAACACGGTCTGATTGCCATCGGGTCAGGTGGCCCCTTTGCGCAGGCGGCAGCGCGCGCGTTGATTGACCACACAGAGCTCGACGCGCGTGCGATCACCGAGGCGAGTCTCGGCATCGCGGCCGACATCTGCATTTACACCAACCACCATCGCACTATTGAAACCCTGGACGCCTGAGCCCATGACCGAGATGACCCCCAGAGAAATCGTCCAATCCTTGGACAACCACATCGTCGGTCAAGGTGACGCCAAACGCGCCGTGGCAATAGCGCTGCGCAACCGTTGGCGTCGTCAGCAAGTCAGCGACCCCTTGCGCCAGGAGATCACCCCCAAAAATATCCTGATGATTGGACCAACCGGGGTGGGTAAGACCGAAATCGCGCGGCGTTTGGCCAAGCTCGCCAAAGCGCCCTTTATCAAAGTCGAGGCGACCAAATTCACTGAGGTCGGTTACGTTGGGCGGGACGTTGAATCAATCATCCGCGATCTCGTGGACAACGCAATCAACGACACCCGTGAGCATGAGAAACAGCGGGTTCGAAACCGGGCGCTGGACGCCGCTGAAGACCGCATCCTCGATATTCTGTTGCCGCCTGCGCGCGGAACTGGTTTGGCAGAGCCCGCGCAGGCACCGGACTCCAACACGCGTCAGAAATTTCGCAAGAAGTTGCGCGAAGGAGAGCTCGACGACAAGGAGATCGAGGTTGAGCTCACTGGCGGTGCCGCCGGCGTTGAGATCATGAGCCCACCGGGCATGGAGCAGATGACTGAGCAGTTGCAAAGCATGTTCAGCAACCTCGGCAACGGGCCCAAGCAAACGCGGAAGCTGCCTATCAAAGACGCACTTGAACAAATCGCTGACGAGGAGGCGCGCAGCCTGCTCGATGACACCGAGGTCAAGCGCAAAGCGGTGGAAGCCGTCGAGCAAAACGGTATCGTGTTTCTCGATGAAATCGATAAAGTGGCACGACGCAGCGAAGGCGGTGGCGGTGTGGATGTGTCACGGGAGGGGGTGCAGCGTGATCTGTTGCCGTTGGTCGAAGGTTGCACCGTGACCACTAAGCACGGTCCGGTCAACACAGACCACATTCTTTTTATAGCCTCGGGCGCTTTTCATTTGTCCAAGCCGTCTGATTTGGTGCCAGAGCTGCAAGGGCGGCTGCCCATTCGGGTGGAATTGGGCGCCCTGAGCGCCGAGGATTTTGAACGCATCTTGACTGACACCAACGCGTCTTTGACGCGTCAGTACACAGCGTTGTTGGAAACTGAGAATGTCGCGTTGACCTTCACTGACGATGGCGTCAAGCGTATTGCAGCTGTGGCATCTCAGGTTAATGAAACGACAGAAAACATCGGTGCGCGCCGGTTGCATACAGTGATGGAGCGGTTGCTTGAAGAGGCGAGTTATCACGCGGCAGATCGCAGCGGCCAATCGCTTTGTGTGGACGCCGCCTATGTCGACGAGCAACTCGGTGAACTCTCTGGCAACGAGGACTTGAGTCGGTACATTCTCTAAATTGTTTCACCGGCGCTCGGCCGGTGTGGATCACCTTGTATCGGTGCGATTTTCAGGCTTCGTCGAAGCAACCGTGTCATCGCGCCAGCGATGGCCTGATCGGCACCGGACGACACCATGAGTGTTCGGTGTGCAAACGGTAGAGCTGGCAGCCGCTCGCTGGGCTCCAGGGCACGCAAGCCCGGACCCAGGTTGCTCTTTGGCAATATGCCTATGGCGAGATCGGCTCGGATCGCAGCCTTTAGACTGGTAAAACTGTTGCTGTTGAATACGATGCGGTAGGGGCTTCCCGCCTCATTCAGTGCCCGAGTTGCGATATCTCGCCACCAGCATTCGCGCTCGAGCTGGGCTAGGTTGATTGGCCTGCCGTGTTCCGGTTGGTGGTGTTCTGCCGCCGCCCAGACAATCGCTTCACGCGATAAGCCGTCACCAGGGGTATCGCTCGGGCCAGAACAGACGGCGACGTCTAGGCGGCGGTGTTCGATGAGCGATGGAAATCGAGCAGTGCAGCCAGAGGTGGTGTACACCTCCACACCGGGGTGTTCGCGGGCAAAGGCGGTGAGGACGGCTTCGAGCACCGTGTCATCGAAATCGTCTGGAATCCCCAGCCGCAAGTGGCCAGTCAGCGGTTTCTCGAATGTGGCCCTGATTTGAGTCAGTGCGTGCACCGCATTGTGCGCGAGCGGCAACAAGCGATGGCCCTGGCTGGTCAACTGCATGCCCTGCGTCGAGCGTTGAAACAATTGAGTACCTAGATCTGACTCCAATTTGCGCAACTGCACGCTCATAGCCGATTGGGTCTTGTTCAGTTGTGCGGCGGCGCCGGTGAGCGACTGGCACTCGGCAATCGCAAGAAAGGCGCGCAAACTGTCCGCGTTGACCGGTCGGCGTTCGAAAATATTCATAGCCAACATGCAACATATTCGATATCGCTCATGATCCTAGCACCCTATGCTGGCGTTAGATAAAGGGGGAGTCATGGACTGGATCAATGTCGGGTTTTTGGTGGCCGTGGGTTTGGTTGGCGGTGTGTGGAATGCGGTTGCCGGCGGCGCTACCTTGTTCACCTTTCCGGCGCTTGTCGCGGCGGGCTTGCCACCGGTGGTTGCGAACGCCACCAACTACTTGGCCTTGCTGCCGTCCAACGCGGCGGCACTGCCAGCGTACCGCGACGAGCTGCGCCGCATGGGCACTGAGCTGTTGCCACTGATCGCCGTGACCACTCTGGGTGCGGCGGTGGGGTCGCTGTTGTTGCTGGTCTCAACCCCGACCGTGTTCCTAAACCTCGTGCCCGTGTTGATTTTGCTGGCGACGGCGTTGTTTGCGTTCGGAGACGCCATTCGATCATTGCTGCTTCGCACCCTTGGCTGCGATCGCGGAAACAAAGCGACATTCATGTTGCTGGCTCTGGCCTCAGTGTATGGCGGGTATTTCGGGGCGGGGCTTGGCATTATCTTGCTGGCGGTTGCGCAGATGCTCGGTTACACCGATTTTAATCGGGCGAACGCCTTGAAGAACCTGCTGGCGACAAGCTTCACGGTTGTCAGCATTGTGTTGTTCGGTGTTGGTGGGTTGATCGACTGGCCGACAGCCGCGTTGGTGATGCTGGGCAGTACTGTCGGCGGGTTCGCTGGAGCGAGGTTTGCCAAGCACGTCAACGAACAATATCTTCGCGTGGCCGTGATTGCGTTTGGTTTGGTGTTAGCTGCTGTTTTCGCCTGCCGTCAATACGCCGGTCCTTTTTGTGAATGATGACCTTAGGTGGATACAGCTTTCACCACGGGGTCAGTGGGCCGGATTGTGTTCGATGATGTACTGTGCAAGCCTTGCTGCGAGCGGGTTGTCGGATTCGCTTCCCCGGTACAGGGCAATGGAGCAACTGGGCAGTGTGGGCAGTGCGCCGCGGTGGTCGATGATTTCGCGCTCGGTTGGCACTTGTTCTGATAACTCTGCACGCACACAGAGGTCGGCTTTTGCCATGGTGTCGATAGCGCGGTCGTCGGTCGAATTGACGATCGACACCCAATCTGTGTTGGCGGCATCCAGTGCATTCAATGTGACTTGCCGAAACGCGCAATCTCTGCAGGACGCGAACGGCAGCGGACGCCGTTGCCAGGCTGTGCCGCCGTGCGTACCCGTCCAGACCAGTGGTTGCGTGTTGAGCACTGTGGCATCGGCGCGTGGGTTGAGCTCTGTTGTGAGAATCAGGTCCAGATCCCCGCGTTGATAACCTGCCAACAGTTCAACTGTGCTCTCTGTGCTGAGCCGGACTTGCACTCTGGGGTAGTCGCGCGTGAATTGGCTCAAGGCATTTGGTACCCACGATTCGACAATGTCACTCGGGCACCCTAAGGCAACTGTGCCCTCATAGTCTGGTGCAGTCAGTCGACCCCAGGCCTCGTCATTGAGCGCGAGCATTTTGCGCGCATAGTGCACCAGTTGTTCACCGGCGGGCGTTGGTTTTAGCCCTTGTGGACTGCGGTCAAATACTGTGCAGTCCAGCGCCGATTCAAGGCGTTTGACCTGCATGCTGATTGCGCTTTGCGTGAGGTGCAGGCGGGCGGCGGCACGGGTCATGGTGCCGGCGTCAACAATCGCGACAACGCTTCGCAAACTGGCCAGATCGAGGTTACGGACGGTGGGCATAGGGTCGCCTATCAGAAAGAGTGAACTACTTGATCAAAAACTTTCGTTTCACTGATGTGTGTGTGGCCGCTATTTTCATCATTCGTTATGTATTTGTCCAGAGAGTTAACAAATGATGATACCAAGGAACACCACCGTTGATGGCATTCAGAAAGCCGTCCACGACTGTCTCTACTCCACTACCCAGGGTCCTCGGTTGATGCTTCGATTGCGCTTTGCTGTTGGCTGGGTCGGTTTGGTGTGGCTGGTTGCAAAAGAACGTCGCCAACTGACGCGGCTCAGTGCATCGCAGCGGCATGACTTGGGTGTGGACGGATTGCAGGTGACACGCGAGGCGGGTCGTTCGCTGTTTGATTTGCCAGCGCGACGCCTCGATGATCTCAAGCGCCGAGTGAGGCGGCAGCACTGCACGAGAGGGCGCTGGTCCACACGCGCCTGCCACTGATGCTATCGCGTTAGGTCTCAAGCCTTTTTCAGACTCATGGTGCGGGTGTCTCGGTGCTAAAGTGACGGCTTAATTCACTCGCCTGTAGACGATGCCGCTTCCGACAGAAATACGGGTCCGCCAGACCAGCCGCGTGCTGGCGTTGACCTTTGATGATGGCTATTGCTGTGAGCTTGGTTTTGAATACCTGAGAATCAGCTCACCGTCAGCCGAAGTCAAAGGCCATGGGCCAGGTCAAGAAACGCTGGTGACGGGCAAGGAGCGGGTTCAGGTTATCGGCTGCGAACCGGTCGGAAATTACGCGGTCAAACTGGTGTTCGACGACGGTCATGATTCCGGTCTCTACACTTGGGATTACTTGTACGGTCTCGGACAAGAACAGTCCGACAATTGGGCACACTATCTCACTCGCCTGACAGAGGCGGGACATTCGCGAGCACCGATATGAACGACCAGCACACGACCCACTTCGGTTATCAGGATGTGCCGGTTGACGAAAAGGTCGACCGCGTTGCGGGTGTATTCCATTCAGTCGCCGCCAAATACGATGTCATGAACGATTTGATGTCGCTTGGTATACACCGCGTTTGGAAACAGTTCACTTTGCAACACAGTGGCGTCAGGCCGGGTCACACAGTGCTTGATATCGCCGGTGGCACCGGTGACATTGCGGCTGCCATGGCGCGTCGCGTTGGACGCGATGGCCTGGTGGTGTTGTCTGACATCAACGACTCGATGCTCACTGTTGGCCGGGACAAATTACACAATCAGGGTATTGTCTCCAACCTGGAATTCGCGCAGGCCAACGCCGAAGCTCTGCCCTTTGAAGACAACAGTTTTGATTGCGTTACCATCGCATTTGGCTTGCGCAACGTCACAGACAAAGACCGCGCACTTGAGAGCATGCACCGCGTGTTAAAGCCCGGTGGTCGGGTGTTGGTTTTGGAATTCTCCAAGCCCACTGTGCCGGGTTTTGCTGCGCTGTACGATCAATACTCGTTCAATATCCTGCCCGCAATGGGAAAACTCGTGGCCGGTGACGCTGAGAGTTACCGCTATCTCGCCGAGAGCATTCGGATGCACCCCGATCAAGAAACCCTCGCGGCGATGATGCGTTCAGCTGGATTCGAACGGGTGGATTACCACAACCTTACCGCCGGTGTGGTCGCGCTGCACAAGGGTGTGAAGTTGTGACCGCCTGATGGAGATGCCGCTCGCGGTGGTCACCGCGCTGAACGCCACATTGCAGAGACTTTTCGCCGCCAACGAGGAAGCGCGAGACCAATTGCAGCGACACACTGGCGGTGTGATCACCGTCACGTTGCGTGAACCGGGGATCACGTTGCATGTGATGGTGCTCGAACACTCACTCGAATGCCTCACTGTGTGGGATGACGAGCCGGATGCCACGGTGCAAACCGATGTCGCGGGACTTATGGCATTGTCTCGCGGCACCGATGCATTGTTGTCCGGCGATGTTCGCGTGCGCGGGGACTTGAGATTGGTCGAGGGTGTGCACCGCGCTGTGGCACTGCTTGCAGCTGACTGGGAAGATCAGCTGGCGCCAATTGTCGGTGACACCCTAGCGCACAAATTGGCAACCGGGGTGCGACGCGTGGCATCGGGAGCCAAGCGCAATCGGGCACGAGACATAGAAGACACCGTGAATTATTTGCAAGATGAGGCCAAGTTGTTGGCCACGCGCGCTGATTGGCGTCATCTGACAGACACATCAGACGAATTACGACAGTGCGTGGATCGGCTGTCCGCGCGCCTCGATCTACTGGCGCGGAGCAAGTAGGCCATGGCATTTGGGGATATTCGCAGGCTGTGGACCATTCAGCGCGTGATGGTGCGTTACGGACTGGATGAGTTCTTGTTTGCGCACCCACTCGCGCGGCCGCTGCGCTGGCTGATGTTGGTGTGGCCGGATCGTTGGCTCAACCGAGACACGCGGGCATTGCCTCGTGCAGAACGCATCCACCACGCGCTTGAAGACCTCGGTCCGATTTTCGTGAAATTCGGTCAGACGCTGTCGACGCGGCGAGATCTCTTGCCAGACGACATTGCAGATGCACTGTCCAAACTACAAGATCAAGTGTTGCCTTTTGACTCCGCCATTGCACGCGAGGAAATTGAACGCGGGCTGGGCACATCTATTGAAGAAGCATTTGCGCATTTTGAAGACCAGCCGCTCGCGTCAGCGTCTATCGCGCAAGTGCACGCAGCCACTTTGCACGATGGCAGTTCGGTTGTAGTCAAAGTACTGCGGCCAAACATGCGTGAAGTGATTAAACGCGATCTCGGCTTGATGTACCGCATTGCGCACCTAGCGGAACGCTACTGGTCAGAAGGCCCGCGGCTGAGACCCGTTGAGGTGGTGGCAGAGTATGAGAAAACCACGCTTGACGAACTCGACCTGGTTCGTGAGGCGGCCAATGGAGCCCAGCTTCGTCGCAATTTCCAAGACTCCACACAGCTATATGTGCCGGAGATGTATTTCGACTATTGCCGTGAAAATGTTTTGGTAATTGAGCGTATTGACGGCGTACAGATTTCCAACATCGCTGAGTTGCAGCGGCGCGGTGTCAATTTTGAAGCGCTGGCAGAGCACGGGGTCGATGTCTTTTTCCGGCAAGTTTTTAGAGACAATTTTTTCCACGCTGACATGCACCCCGGCAATGTGTTCGTTGACACCGCCGTGCCCTCTGACCCCCGTTATATCGCGGTCGATTTTGGCATTGTTGGGTCATTGACGCTGGAGGACCGGCGTTACCTTGCTGAGAATTTGGTCGCTTTTTTCCACCGCGACTACGACCGCGTGGCAGAGCTTCATGTGCAGTCTGGCTGGGTGCCTGAGCACACGCGCATTGAAGATTTTGCATCGGCTATTCGCACCGTGTGTGAACCCATTTTCGAAAAACCGCTGGCTGAGATTTCCTTTGGTTTAGTGCTGCTGCGGCTTTTCCAGACAGCGCGCCGCTTTGAAATGCAAGTGCAGCCCCAGTTGATTCTGTTGCAAAAGACGCTGCTTCATATTGAGGGTTTGGGGCGTCAGCTCTACCCAGAATTGGATTTGTGGAAGACCGCTAAACCCTATCTCGAGCGCTGGCTCAGCGAGCAAGTAGGTCCGCGCGCCATCGCCAAGCGGTTGCGTGCTGAACTCCCACGTTACGGTGAAGTCCTGCCGGAGCTACCTGGATTGCTGCACAGCGTCTTGAAAGACGTGCAGGCGGATCGCCGTCGCGCCGCAGAGCAAGTGCTTGCCATCGAAAAATTGCAGAACACGATTCGATCTGGCCAGCGCTCGCAGCGATTTGCATTGGTCGGTGTGGGTGCTGTGGTTGCGAGTGTATTGCTCGCAGGAAACGGTGATGGTGTCGCGCTGCCGATAGCAACATGGTTGCTCGGTGGCTTCGGTGCGTTGTGCCTGGTGCGGGCGGTGTTTGATCGTCAGTAGTGCGTGTGGATAGCACTCAGTCCGTACTTAATGTTGTATCAGGCGATCACCAGCGATGGCCGGGTCGGCTGATTCGTGGCGTGCATTGAGATAGCCCCATCATCTCGCGTTGTTGGCAGGCCTGTTTCAGCAGCGATAGCATGCGGCAGTCGGTAGGCGTGGCGGCCAAACAATGACAATTCGACTGAAATACCGCACCGCTTGAAGCCAAGTTTCTCAGCGCAGTGTTGGAACGCCAGATTGAGAATGTCAGTGGTTGCGACAACCGATGTGGCTTCACCGTCGCAGAGTGTAGACATGGCAAAACGGATCACAGCACTGTTGAGTCCACGGCCCCTGTGTTGTGGCAATGTAAAGGCTTTGAACAAATAGAGCGTTCCGGGCGGCAGCGCAATGCCGATACCGTTAAATTTTGAGCCGGCTCGGTTGTGATGTGGCACCACTGAATGCTCAGCAAAGAAAGCGATACTGGCTATCTGCCCGTCTGCTATCGCGGCAACGGCTTTGTAGCCGTGCTGAAGGCAGTCAGCCACCGTACTGTGTTCGACTTCGAGCTTTTCGCGGTCGGTGAGCGTCTGCATGTCTGCTGCTGTGAGCAGTTTGTATGTCACACCTGGCGGGTGCGTTACAGGACCGACATCGACGCGGTGTGCCCAAAGTAGGTACGAGATGTCCAGCGGAAAGGCCCGCCGGCTGGCCCGATAAAGTGCATGGCCCACTCTGGGAACTGACATGACATCGCCTCTTGCGGTTGGCATTGAATCTAATGGCCAACCTCAGCAGTGTGGCTGGCGACGACTACAGCTCATACCGACGTGCGATCGAATCGATATGTTGGGCCATCTGGAGATCGCGGTCCGTGAGGCCGTTCACATCATGGCTGGTTAATTTTATGGAAACGCGGTTGTAACGGTTTGACCAATCGGGATGGCGCGCGCGCGCTTCTGCGGCAACCGCAATTTCCGCCATGAAGGCAAAAGCCTCTTTGAAATTGGAAAATGTGAAATGGCGTTCGATGTAACCGCCAGCCAATGTGTCGCCGGTGCGTGCCCAATGGGTCAGATCATCAAAATCGTGTTGCATACCTTTTCCGCGTGTTTGGGTCGAATACCAGTGTGGTCTCGGCGGCGGAAAAACGCCACGAGGGCCTGTTGCGCTGCTCTGGTAGACTCGCGATATGGACGTGACATACCTTCTCGATTCCCTCAACTCGGCGCAACGCGAGGCGGTGTCAGCCGCGCCGGGAAACCTCTTGATTCTCGCCGGTGCTGGCAGCGGTAAGACCCGCGTGCTCACGCACCGAATTGCGTGGCTGAACGCGGTTGAGAACATTTCCCCTTTCGGCGTTCTCGCAGTCACTTTCACCAACAAGGCGGCGAGTGAGATGCGTGGCCGCCTCGAGCACATGCTCGACCGCCCGCTCGGTCCGATGTGGGTTGGCACCTTTCACGGCTTGTCACACCGGATGTTGCGTGCGCACTGGCAGGAAGCGAAATTGCCACAGGCGTTTCAGATTCTCGATGCCGATGATCAGCTTCGGTTGGTCAAGCGCCTTGTCCGGGGATTGAATCTCGATGAATCGGTTTACCCACCGCGCCAAGTGGTGTGGTTCATCAACGCGCGAAAAGACGAGGGCGTGCGCTCGGCACACCTTGATACCCCGCGCGACGACGTACAAGTGCAGTATCAGCGCATCTACACCGCTTATGAAGCCGCGTGTGAGCGCGCCGGCGTGGTTGATTTTGCCGAGCTTCTGCTGCGCTCGCTTGAGCTGTTGCGAGACAACGCCCCCGTTCGCAATCACTACCAACGCCGATTCAGCCACCTTCTGGTGGACGAGTTCCAAGACACCAATGAAATTCAGTACGCGTGGCTGCGCACCTTGGCTGGGCCGCAGTGCAGTGTGTTTGCGGTGGGCGACGACGACCAATCCATCTACGGTTGGCGTGGCGCGCGTGTGGAAAACATGCACAACTTCCGCGAGGATTTTGCCAACGTAGAGGTGGTGCGCCTCGAGCAAAATTACCGTTCGACAGGCACCATCTTGCAAGCGGCCAACGCACTGATTGACCACAACAGCGGTCGCCTTGGCAAAAACCTCTGGACCGACGCCGGCGACGGCGAGCCCATCAGTTTTTACACCGCCTTTGATGAGCGCGACGAAGCGCGCTTTGTGGTCGAGCGCGTGCAGCATTGGGTTGAGCAAGGTGGCAGACGCGACGAGTGCGCGGTGTTGTACCGCTCCAATGCGCAGTCCCGTGTGCTCGAAGAAGCGATGATCGCAGCGAGTGTGCCCTACCGTGTCTACGGCGGGATGCGCTTCTTCGAGCGTGCGGAGATCAAGGACGCAATCGCCTACCTTCGCCTCGTGTGCAACCGCGATGACGACGTCTCTTTTGAACGGGTGGTGAATCAGCCCACGCGCGGTATCGGTGACCGCAGCGTTGCGCAATTACGCGAGGTGGCACGAGAGCGTGGCGTGAGCCTGTGGCAGGCCGTGCCGCTTGTCAGCGGCCGCGCTGGCGTTGCGTTGAACAAGTTCGTCTCACTGGTCGAGCAGCTCAGCGCTTCGTGCGGCGACCAACCGCTGGCGGATCAAATAGAAAGCGTGGTTGACGCATCCGGGTTGCTTGCGCACTACCAAAAAGACCAAAGCGAGAAGGGCCTGGCTCGGGTTGAAAACTTGGAAGAACTGGTCGGTGCGGCGCGGGTCTTCAGCCCAGACAGCGACGCCATTGAAGCCTTGTCCCCGCTCGAGATGTTCCTCGCGCAAGCCGCGCTCGATGCCGGCGATGCGCAAGGCGAATCGTGGGAGGACTGCGCTCAGCTCATGACCTTGCACTCGGCCAAAGGCCTCGAGTTTCCACTGGTGTTTATGGTCGGGATGGAAGAGGGGCTCTTTCCCCATCAGCGTACCCTGGAAGACCCGTCGCAACTCGAGGAGGAGCGCCGCATTGCCTACGTCGGTATCACGCGGGCGCGCCAGAAACTCTATATGTGCCAAGCGGAAAACCGCCGCCTGCACGGTCGCGAGCTCTTCACAGTGTGCTCTCGATTTGTCGGAGAATTGCCCACCGAGTTGGTCGACGAAATCCGCCCGCAGGTGCAACTGTCGCGGCCGGTATACCAACACCCCGAACGCGCAACCCCGTCCTTTTTGCAAGAACAAACGCCGTACACCATCGGCCAGCGGGTTCATCACAACACCTTTGGTGAAGGCGTGGTCACCGATTGCGAAGGTCAGGGCAAAAACCTTCGGATGCAGGTTAACTTTGAGTCTGAAGGGCAGAAGTGGCTGGTGCTCGCCTATGCCAATTTAAGTCCACTGAGCTGACAACTGTAGGAGCTGCCATGACGCCTCAACACATTCTGGTCACTGGCGGTGGTCGTGGCATTGGCGCGGCGGTTGTGCGGCTGTTGGTGCAGCAAGGCCACCGTGTTTGCCTGAACTACCGCTCGGATCAACGTGCTGCCAGCGCGCTTGTCACGGAATTGAGCGAGGCAGGCGGGGATGTCTTCGCGGTGCAGGCGGACGTTGCGCAAGAGGCGGATGTGTTGCGCCTATATGAAGCCGTAGACGCCCGTTGGGCCAGGCTCGATGGCTTGGTCAATAACGCTGGCATCTTGCGCGCGCAGTCGAAGTTGGTCGATATGGACGCCGCACGCATCACAGAGGTGCTCGCAACCAACGTCACTGGCACTTTGTTGTGCGCGCGTGAAGCGGTGTTGCGCCTGTCGACATCGCGCGGTGGCCACGGGGGTGGCATTGTGAATATCTCATCTGCCGCTGCACGCCTTGGTTCTGCAAACGAGTACATCGATTACGCTGCGAGCAAGGGGGCTGTGGACACCCTGACCATTGGGCTCGCGGCGGAAGTGGCGTCAGAGGGGATACGCGTCAACGCGGTCAGACCGGGTGTGATTTATACCGACATCCACGCCTCTGGCGGCGAGCCGGGTCGGGTGGAGCGGGTGAAGTCGGCGGTGCCGATGCAACGCGGAGGTACGGCTGAGGAAGTGGCCAATGCGGTGGCATGGCTGTTGTCTGATGCCGCGTCCTACACCACCGGCAGCTTTATCGATGTCTCAGGTGGCCGCTGAGCCAGTGGCGCCAAAGCGGTCATTGAGATAGGCGATGATGTCGTCGCTCTCGTAGAGCCAGCGGTCTTCCCCGTCTGACTGAATACGCAAGCATGGCACTTTGATGTCGCCGCCACCTTGAGCGAGTGCCTCGCGGTGCACGGGGTCATTGGCTGCGTCGCGCAATTCCATTGGCAGGTTCAGGCGGTGCAGCGTGCGGCGCACTTTCACGCAAAACGGGCACGCGCGAAATTGATAGAGGCTGAGCGCTTCAAGCGCTTGCTCGACCTGCAACTGATCCGCGTCGGATCGGGCCACTGGCGATGGGCGTGTGGCCGCATCGCCCATCACAATGAGTTGGCCTAAGCCGTTGCGCAGTGCTTTGAGTAACACGGTTGTCCTTGGTCTAAAAATTCAACGACAGGTCGCGGTGGTCCGCGGTGCAGCGTGCGATGTACAGCGCCTGGTCTCTCGGCAAGCGTTGCTGCTGCCGGATGCCTAGCGTATTTCGCATAGCGGCTTCATAGACCTCGAGCTCGGGCAACAGTTCAGCGGTTGCGCGCTCGCGCCACTCGAGCTGCTCTGCGTAGAGTGTGGTGGCGGTCTCAAATTGCTTGAGTGCTTTGTCGAGTTTGGGTGTGCGCTTTTTCATCTCGCTCGCAGTTTTGGACAACGCGGTTTTGATTCTTGACGCGCCTTCGACGTTGTTAAATTTCTTGGACAGGGCTTTGAGCGGGTCCACCAGACTCTTGGGGTCATCTGTCTCGACGATCAACGCCATGTTGTCGAGCTCATCTTTGAGTGCAACAAAGGCCTCTGTGCTCGAGAGTGTTTCGATCAAATCACTCACCGCCCCATAGCCTTTGTCGGCCGTTCGACGGTAGTTGTCGCGTGCTGAGGATTCGGATTTGAGCAGCGCTGAAAAGGTGCTGTGCTCATCTTCCCAATTGGCGGGTATGTCTGCTTCCAGAGCCGCCATCGATTGATCCAGAGCGTCTAAGCGTTCAGTTAAACGTGCTCTTTGAGCGTCGTTGTCAGCACGCGACAGCGCGGTGTCGAGCTCCTCGCGGCGTTCGGTGAGATCGCGCAAGTCTCGTTCGATGGCACGCACGCGCTGCTGGAGTGGCTGGTAGTTTGGCGCGGCGGCCAACACCGCGTCTGATGCGGCAAAGGCATCGTTGAGCGCAGTCCGTGCGGCGTCCACCGCGACCAAGCTCTTATCCAAATCAGCGCGCATACCTTTTGGCAAGTAGGAGGTGTCGATCAGCTGGGCGCGGGTTGCAGCCTCGTCGAGCAGTTCGCCGGATGCACCGTTGAGCTCGGTCAACATGTAGTCGTCCAAGCACATCTGCAATTTTGGGTTGCGTGGCGGCGGCGCGGTCTCGGATGTGAGCGAGAGACGGTTCGGCAAGTAGTTAACCAACGCGGGGTAGTTGCCGACGATGGCGAGTGCCAAAAGCTGCAGACCAATGAACGGAATCACGCCTTTGTACATCTGCACAGTCTTGACCGACGGTGGCGCCACGCCACGCAAGTAGAATAGCGCAAAACCAAAAGGCGGCGTCAGGAACGAGGTCTGGATGTTGAGACCGATCATGACACCGAGCCAGACGGCGGTGATGTTGGCACCGGGATCGGCCAGCAAGATGGGCGCGACAATTGGCACCACCACCACGGCGATCTCAATGAAATCGAGGAAAAAGCCGAGGAAGAAGATCACCGCCATGACGATAATGAACTTGATCCAGAACCCACCAGGCAGGCTGTTGAGGTAGTCGCGCACCAGATCCTCACCACCAAACGCGCGAAACGCCGCGGTCAACATGGCGGCACCGAGCAGGATAATGAACACGAGAGACGTCGCTTTTGCGGTCTCGATCATGACGCCGTTTAAGGTGTCTTCAATGCGCGCAACGCGGAACCCACTCCACAGCAGCGCAATGATCAATCCACCCACTGCAATGGCCGCGAGCATCACGCCGAGTCTGTCGTGGTCGGTTTCGATGGCTTTGATGTTGATATCAAACTGGCTTTGGATCACCGCAATGCCGATCAGTGATGCCACTGCCAAGATCGCGGGCAAGTAGGTGCCTCGCCCGTCTGATATGCGGTAGCCGGCCATGAGCAAAGCGCCCGCGGCACCAATAGCACCGGCTTGGTTGACGGTGGCGATGCCGGAGATAATCGAACCCAACACCAAAAAGATCAGTGTCAGAGGGGGCACCAGCGTGCCAGCGGCTTTGAGCCAGAAACGTCTATCGTATGCGCCGTCAAAACGGACAGACGGCGCGCTTTTGGGGCGCAGCATGCTGAAGATCAGGATGTAGGCCATGTACAGGCCAACCAGGACCAGGCCCGGCACCAAGGCGCCCAGAAACATTTCGCCTGCGCTGGTCGATGACACATCAAACGCCGACGGCATACTGATCTCGCCGGTGCTCGCTTTGTAGAGTTCTTTGCGTGCAGTGCTCGCTTGGTCGGTGGCGCTCGCGAGCTGGTCGGCGAGGATGATCAACACGATGGATGGCGGGATGATTTGGCCGAGTGTGCCAGACGCTGAAATGGTGCCGGTGGCAAGCGCTGGGGAGTAGTTGTTACGCAACATCACCGGCAGTGAAATCAGTCCCATCGCCACCACGGTGGCGCCGACGATACCGGTTGTGGCGGCGAGCAAAGCACCCACAAACACCACCGAGATGCCGAGTCCGCCTGGCACTGGCCCGAACAATTGCGCCATGGTGACAAGCAAGTCTTCAGCGATTTTTGAGCGCTGCAGCATGATGCCCATGAAAATAAACAACGGGATCGCGATCAGGGTGTCGCGCTCGACTTCCCAATAGATGCCTCGCAGGTTTGTCACCCCTGCACTGAGCCATTGCTTAGGACCGCCGTGGGTGAAGTAGGCGTCCATATTGCCGTCGAAGAGGTAGCCGCAAGCCGCGGCAATACCGATGGTGATGATGGCAGAACCTGGCAACGCAAAAGCCACCGGGTAACCGGAACCAAGGGCTAGAGCGAGAAGGATGACCAGCAGGGCGAGAAAGACGAGTTCCACAGTGGCGATCTTCTATGTGATGTCAGTGAGCGGAGGCGGATGCAATGACGCGTGCGTCAGGGTCGCCACGGTAGTCGGCGGTAGCCTCGAGGAATTGGCTGACGAATTGGATCAGCATCGTGATCGCAAAAACCCCGAGAAAACCTGCCATTAGGTACTTGGTGTACATGCCAAAGCCAGACTGCGAGACTTCAAAGTTGACCAGTGGCGAGTAGATGATGGCGGACTTGCTGCCGAATCCGTTTAGCAAGATGGTCCAGCACATGGCGCAACCCATGGCAGTGGCGCCGAGCGCATTGATAAACCCTTTGCCCTTGGGTGACATGCCTGCATAAAAGACATCGACCCGGACGTGGCCGTCTGCGTAGAGCGTGTGCGCGCTGGCAAAGAGGAATAGGGCTGCGTACCAGAAGCGCACGAGGTCGCCCATGAAGGCTTGCTCGTAGGAGAAAATGAAGCGCGTGAACACGATTCCAAGCTCGGCCGCCACAATCAGCAGGGCCAGCCAGTGGAACGCGAGTCCACGGGTCACGCACGCGATCACAAAACCGAGAAACAACAGCGGCATGTGAATCTCTGGCCCGCGAAAGCGCGGTTTGCCGAGGTCGCGCGCGAGTTGCTCGCCAAAGAGTCCCTCGAGCAGGTCTTCGACTCGCAAGAATGAGATCACCATGTCGGCAAGGCCGATCAACAACACAGACCAAAAGAGCGCGCGGATCAGGTAGACGTTGAATCGGTTGATGCGCTCAGCTTCGGTGCGCAATGTGATGTCTGGGCGTTTGCTGACCCACAGCCAGGCTGCGAGAAAGCCGATGGCGTAGAGCGCCAGCTGTGCAGTGCCAAGCAGTGTGGCGTCACCGGACAGCGCACTGGCCGGGCCCGGCAATTCATACCCGAGGGTCAAAACGGTGTTGACCAAGTAGACGAAAAGAGCGGCAAGCATGGCCCAGCCGAAGGTTCGGGCTAACTGGGCTGAAGTCGTGTTTTGCGCCATGCGGATGGGTCCTCTGGGGCCGTGTAGTGCCTACTGTGGACGTCGCGTTTACTTGTTGTTGAGAGGCCGCTTGTCCTTTGAGGGTGGTCGACGCCAGCGAAAATATGCCGCCAAAACGCGACGATCACTGGACGCCGCGAGCATCTCTTGGCGTGACGCGACAGGGCGAAAGCAGGGTAAGTGCTGGGTCAGGCTGTTGCCTGACCCAGCGTCCGTCGTTACTCGCCGAGTTCGAGTACGCGGTTGCGTTGGTTGGTGAACGCAATGTCGCCGATGGCGAGGTAGTTACCCATTTCACGCAGTGCAGCTTGGAAGTCGTCGTTGACTTCAGCAGCCAAGGCGCTGTGGTCGCGGGTCTCTTCGAAGACCTCGGCCGCCGCTTCGCCGAAGGCGTCGTAGACGTCGTCGTTGAAGACCTTAACTTCCACGCCGTGGTCGTCGACCATGCGCTGCAGGTAAGAGCCGTTGTTGGCGAGGGCTTCTTCTGGCTGAGCCGCGTGTTCTTCCATACACGCTGCAGTGATAACCGCTTGCTCCCAGCTGGACAGGCCTTCCCACCACTCTTTGTTCATGCCGAACGCCAAACCACCACCTGGCTCGTGCATGCCCGCGCCGTAGTAGAACTTGGCAGCTTCGTAAAACTTCATGAAGTAGTCGTTGTACGGGCCAACCCACTCTGTGGCGTCGATTGCGCCCGAGACCAAGTTCTCGTAAATCTGGCCGCCTGGGAGTGACACGGTTGAGGCGCCAAGCTTCGCGAGGACGTCGCCACCGAGGCCTGGGATGCGCATTTTCAGGCCTTTGAAATCGTCTGCTTCGTTGATTTCTTTGTTGAACCAACCGCCCATCTGGGTGCCGGTGGCGCCACATGGCAACGCTTTGAGGCCGAATTCACCTGAGACTTTGTCCCACAGTGCCTGGCCGTTTTTGAACTTGATCCACGCGTTCCATTCCCAGTTAGTCATGCCAAATGGGACTGATGTGAAGTACGCGAACGCTGGGTGCTTGCCGCGCCAGTAGTAGTCTGCAGCGATGTAAGCTTCACTGTTGCCGGCGGCCACTTCGTCAAAGGAATCGAAAGCACCAACGCGCTCGCCTGCGGCGAAGTAATTAGTCTTGATTTTGCCCTGCGAGAGCTCTGTGATGCGCGCTGCGAGGCGCTGTGCACTGACACCCAGGCCTGGGAAGTCGCGAGGCCAGGTGGAGACGATGGTCATCTCACGTACATCAGAGGCAATTGCTGGGGCACCGGCGATGACGCCACCGGCTGTTGCCGCGGCAATACCGCCTGTTTTGATAAAGTCTCTTCTTTTCATCATGAAGTCCTTAGGAACTGGATGGTTGATGGGCCCACGCGCCAAACGAACGGTCAACAGCACCGTTTAAGATCAGCGAGAGGCGTGGTCGACGCCAGGTCTTGGGCAGGCCGATTGAGGCAGGGCTGTTTGCAACACTCGCATGCATTCGGCGTGGGTGAAGCATACCACCGCGACTGGAAATTGTGCGTAACGTTGCAGGCACTTTGGTCGAAAAGTGCATCATGGTTCAGATTTTGGCGCACGACCTAAGCCATAGTAAACAGGATGTCTGGCACTTTTTTGATCGGATCGATATTTAGCGCGTTTCGATGCGTAGGCTGGGGAAGCCGTCGTCGATCTCGTCATCGCGTACAGACAAGCTTGGCAAGCTGCCAAGTCCACGCGCTGGGGTGTGCCATCTTTCGGCTGGGCTGTCGTCGAGTTCGCTCAGCGGGGTCGGTTGCGCATTAATTGTCGCGTCGGCGTCACTGGGGAGCGCGCTGCTGGGCTCGGGCGATGTGAGCGCGATGCTCGGGTAGCTCTCGACATCCTGCTCGCTGTCCCATGCGGGTCTCGACGATTCGATGACGGCTTCGGGAACGGCCGCCGTGAGCACAACCTTGGCGGTGGTAGATTTGGCCATCGGTGTCGGCTGCAGTGGTAAAAATTCGTCGCCCGCATCCAACGCGTCTAGCAGCGCTGTATCAATGTTCTTGGTCCGCGATTTGACCGCCTCTTTAAAGGCCTCGACCTCTTCTGGAGTGGGTGACACTTCATGGTCGCCAGTCTCGTCTAGGGCACTCAGCGACGCTTGCTCTGGGGTGTCGGGGTCAATCAGATCTGGGCGTGCTGCCTCGTCGAGCACTTTGGGTTGTACCGCGCGGCCGGTGTTGTGGATCACCTGCACGGCGCGGTCATCCCAGAGCTCGATCATTTGAAAGTCTTTGACGTTCGTTACGCGCAGATCGGGCAGTCCATGCAGTTTCAGCCAGCGCTTGATGGGTGGAATCAGACGGGGCTCAGTGGCTCGGGCGGTGAAAATGCGAACTTCCCGCCCCTCGGCGATCCAGCCTTCGACGCGCTTGACCATGGCGGGAATCGGCAGGCCAATTGAATCCGGCCCGCGCCAATGGTCGAAATGCGCGAGCGTTCCATCGAGATCAACACCAATCCAGCCAGCCATGAGAGTCCCAAATATCCAATGTGGACAAAAATCAGCGGGTCGCGCCAGTTGCACACATCCGCCAGCAAAGGTGGGCAGCCTAAGGCAGGCGCGGTGCCCGAACAGGCGACCGTTTCACATTTGTGACGTTTTCAGCCCGGTACGGGCTCTATCGGCCTGATGGGCTCAGATCTCAAGCGTGCTTTGCGAGCTATCGGGGGTCATGTTGTGCTCTTCGTTGTCATAGAAGTCCAAAATCGCCTCAACCACCTCGGCTGGGTCTTCCACGACACGGAAAAGGTCCATGTCTTCGGGGCTGATTGTGCCCTGGCTCACCATGGTGTTCTCAAACCAGCTGATCAGACCAGACCAGAACTCTCCGCCCATCAGGATGATCGGGATCTTCCGGCTCTTGCCGGTCTGCACCAGCGTTAAAATTTCAGCGAATTCATCCAAAGTACCAAAGCCGCCTGGCATAACGACGTAGGCCGAGGCGTATTTTACAAACATCACCTTGCGCGCGAAGAAGTACCGAAAGGTCAGCGAAATGTCCTGGTAGCCGTTGCCGCCCTGTTCGTGCGGCAACTCAATATTGAGACCAATCGACTCTGACTTGCCGGCTTTGGCACCCTTGTTGGCCGCTTCCATGATGCCCGGCCCACCGCCGCTGACAACCGCAAAGCCTGCGTCAGAGAGCCGCCGTGAGAGGTCTTCAGTGAGGGCGTAGTAAGGGTGTTCAGGGGCGAATCGCGCCGAGCCGAAAATACTCACAGATGGGCGCACTGCGGCGAGCTTTTGAAAGCCGTCGACGAACTCCGCCATGATTTTGAATATCTTCCAACCGTCGCGGTTGAGCATGGCCTCTACGGCTTGCTCGCTGCGTGGGCCGGGCACTGGCCTTTTGGGTGAATCGCTCACGGACACTCCTTTTGCGGTGGCTTGGCCCGGCTGGCCGGGCTCTTCGCAATGGTATGCTTGACGCAGTACAAAGTGTACTGCGGCGCGCAGCCCCTGAACCGCCCGTTGCGCTTGTTGGCCACCGTCTGGATACGCCCCATGCCTGATACGCCCCTCGTCCTGGTCGACGGATCATCCTATTTGTTCCGTGCGTTCCATGCCTTGCCTCCACTAACCAACTCCACGGGACAGCCCACGGGCGCCATCCACGGGGTAATCAATATGCTCAAGAACCTGCGAGAGCGGTATCAGCCAGAGCAGTTCGTGGTTGTGTTCGACGCACCGGGCAAAACCTTCAGGGACGACATTTACCCCGAGTACAAAGCCAACCGACCGCCAATGCCAGACGACCTCCGCAGCCAAATCGAACCGCTGCACGCGCTGATACGGGCGCAGGGCTTGCCGCTTATTGCAATAACCGGTGTTGAGGCTGACGACGTGATCGGCACCATGGCGCTCGAGGCCAGCAATGCTGGCAAGACCGTTGTGATCTCCACCGGAGACAAAGACCTCGCGCAGCTCGTGAACGACCGGGTCAGCCTGATCAACACCATGACTGACACGGTCATGGACCACGACGGCGTTGTCGCAAAATTTGGTGTGCCACCCGAGCGCATCATCGACTACCTCGCGCTCGTTGGTGACAAGGTGGACAACATTCCAGGCGTTCCCGGTTGCGGGCCGAAAACCGCGGTCAAGTGGCTAACCGAGTACGGCAATCTCGATGCTGTCATGGCGTCCAGCGCCGAGATCAAGGGCAAGATTGGCGAGCGCTTGCGCGACGCGCTCGACACTCTGCCGCTCTCGCGTGAACTTGCGACCATCAAACTCGATGTCGATCACGGCCTGACCGAGGCTGAACTCAGCCCCAGTGCGCCCGACACTGACAATTTGCGCACGCTCTACACCGAGCTTGAAATGAAAACCGCGCTCAAGAACCTCGGCGCCGCTCAGGATGTGGGTGAAGTGGCAGCGTCCAGCGCGCCCCCCGCCCCTGAAGCCGCTGAGGTTGCAGTGCGCTACGCAGTAATCAGCACTGAGGCCGATCTAGCGAAGTGGGTCAAAAAAATCAAAATGGTGCCGTTCTTTGCTTTTGACACCGAGACCACCAGTCTCGACTACATGGCGGCTGAATTGGTGGGCGTGTCGGTAGCAGTTGCGCCAGGGCTGGCGGCGTACATTCCTGTGGCTCACAGCTACGAGGGTGCGCCGCAACAGCTTGCGCTTGAAATTGTGCTCGACGCGCTGAAGCCTGTGCTCGAAGACCCGGCCCGTTGCGTTGTGGGTCAGAACCTCAAATACGACATGAGTGTGCTCGCCAAGTACGGTGTCGCTGTCACGGCGCGCTTGCACGACACCATGTTGCAGAGTTATGTGCTTGACGCTGCGGGCTCTCGCCATGACATGGACACCTTGGCGCAAAAACACCTTGGCCACACCTGTGTCAAATTTGAAGACATTGCGGGCAAGGGAAAATCGCAGCTTACATTTGATCAGATCGAGCTCGTGGCGGCGGCACATTACGCAGCCGAGGACGCCGACATCACGCTGCGTCTGCATCAGACGCTGTGGCCGCAACTCGAAGCGGAGCCGGTTCTGCGCACTATTTATGAAGAGCTTGAGTTGCCGCTGGTGCCAGTGTTGTCACACGTTGAACGCAACGGTGTGCAGCTTGACGTTGACATGCTCGGTGAGCAGAGCGCCGAACTTGAACGCGCGATGGGTGAGACTGAACAAAAAGCACACGATGAAGCTGGCAAGGTGTTCAACCTGTCTTCGCCAAAGCAAATCCAGCAGATCTTCTTTGAAGAGCAAGGTTTGCCGGTTATCCGCAAAACCCCCAAGGGCCAGCCATCCACTGCCGAGGACGTGCTCGAGCAATTGGCGGCTGATTACGACTTGCCACGACTCATCTTGCAATACCGCAGTTTGAGTAAGCTCAAGTCCACCTACACCGACAAATTGCCGTTGCAAGTCAGCCAGTCCACTGGGCGGGTGCACACCAGCTACCACCAAGCGGTCGCGGCAACCGGTCGGTTGTCATCCACTGATCCGAACTTGCAAAACATACCCGTGCGCAGTGCGGAAGGCCGGCGCATTCGTGAGGCTTTTGTGGCGAGCCCGGGCAATAAAATACTCGCCGCCGACTACTCGCAGATTGAGTTGCGGATCATGGCGCATTTGTCTGGAGACAGCGGCTTGTTGAACGCGTTTTCCAATGACCTCGATGTCCACCGCGCGACCGCGAGCGAAGTCTATGACACGCCACTTGAGGACGTCTCATCAGACCAGCGTCGCTCGGCCAAGGCGGTGAATTTTGGCCTGATCTACGGTATGAGCGCCTTCGGTCTTGCGCGTCAGCTCGGCATCAGCCGGACCGAGGCGCAGCTGACCATTGACCGCTATTTTGACCGCTACCCCGGCGTCAAACGCTACATGGACGAGACCCGCACGCGGGCGCACGAAGAGGGCTATGTCGAAACGGTCTTTGGCCGGCGACTCTATCTACACGAAATTCATTCGCGCAACGCGCAGATGCGCGCCTACGCCGAGCGCACCGCGATCAATGCCCCCATGCAAGGCACCGCAGCCGATATCATCAAGAAGGCCATGGTGTCAGTGCACGCTTGGCTTATCCAGGGCGATCTCGATGCCCGCATGATCATGCAGGTGCACGATGAACTCGTGTTTGATGTTGCTGCACCGGATGTTGAGCGCTTATCAGCAGGGGTCGTTGAGCGCATGGCGAGTGTCGCGGAGCTCGCCGTGCCGCTGGTTGTGGACACAGGGGTTGGTGACAGCTGGGAACAGGCGCACTGATCAAGCACCATGTTGCCGCTGGCGGTCAAGCCCCGTTGCGCAGGCAGCGGCCGCCAAGGCAAACACACTGGCCACTAGCATCACGTCGATAAATGCCGCATCTAGGGCGTGTTGCATGGTGACCCGGGCTGCGCCCTGCAGTGCGTCCGGCAACGCACTGAGGTCTGACAACGCAAGTGCGTCGGTCGCACCTTGAACGACAGGTGCGATGCGTGCGCGGTCTGTAGTGCTGCTCACGTGATCAATCAGCGAACTGTCGAGATGGTGTTTGTAGCGCAGCGTGAGCAGCGCACCAAAGAGCGCCACCGCAATCAAATTGCCAATGCGCGTGACCGCGTGATTGATGCCCGATGCAAGCCCGCTCTCCTCGGTGTCCACGCTGTTCAACACGCCGGTGGTTAACGGGGAGACCATGGCGCCGGCTGAAATGCCAAGTGCGGTGATCACCGCCGCACCCGACCAGGGTGTGCGTAGGATCACCAGCAGGCAGGCAGAGGCGGTTGCTATTGCTATTCCGAGCGCGCCGATGATCAATGGCTTGCGATAGCCCACACGGTCCGCCCAACCGCCAACGGGTCTTGCCATCAGGCTGATACAAATGCCCAGTGGCAGCATGTTGAGTGCCGCCTGCGACGCGCTCATTTGCAGAGACGCAATCATCACATAGGGCACCAAAAACAACAGTGACGCGAAAGCTGTGAACACAAAAAGGCAATAGGCGTTTAGCAGCACGAACTCGCGGTTGGCGAGAAAGTGCGCAGGCAAAATGGGCGCAGTGGCGCGTCGCTCCCACAACGCAAACGCGATCAAGCCCAGCACGCCCACGAACCAACCTGGCCAGACGAAGCGTGATGCAGCTGGGTATAGTGACAAGTTGATCGTTGCGAACACCAACGCCGCAAGCGCTAGCGTCAGCAAGGTGGCGCCGGGCCAGTCGAGCGCTACAGGCTTTCGTTCGCTGCCACGCGGCACCGCAGTCAACGTCAGTGCGAAAGCGATAATGCCAAGCGGCAAGTTGATCCAGAAAGCGAACGGCCAGCCGGCGGAGTCTACAAGTACGCCTCCAATCACAGGTCCAGCGGCGGCAGAAGCAGACGCTGCTGCAGACCAGATGCCAATTGCTCGACCGCGTTTTTCGGGAGGGTAGAGCCGGGCAATTATCGACAGCGACTGCGGCAGCATTAACGCAGCTGCAATCCCCTGAACGGAGCGTGCTGCAATAAGCCAATTGGCACTTGGGGCGATGGCACAGGCGGCAGACGCGAGCGTAAAGCCCGCAATGCCAAGCAGGAACACCCGGCGTGGGCCGAAGCGGTCGCCAAGAGCGCCACTGATCACGAGCAGAGCACACAGCGCCAGCAGGTAGCTGTTTGCAATCCATTGCAGAGAGGCGAAAGGTGCACCGAGATCGCGTTGAATGCTCGGCAGGGCGATGTGCACGATGGTGCCGTCGATAAACCCCATGCTCGACGCGATGATGGTAGCGCAGAGCGCCAAGCCACGTTGCCATCGTGACAGTGCAGGCATGGGAGTAGCGCATCCGAAATGGGCTACCAGTTTGGCACAGGGGGCGACCGGATTGTGAGCGGTAGCAATTCGGTCAGCCCAAGCGTCCTGATTCTCCCGGCCGCCTAGTTCTGGGCCGGGAGATCAACTTCGCTCGGTGTCAGTCTTCGCTTGAAGCGGTCAATATCAGAACCGCGTTGCCGATTTGCTCAACCACAGCCAGCTCGCGCGACGCTGAGCGCGAGAACTCAAAGAAAGAGCTGCCCATTGCGAGTTGAGTCGCAGCGGGGAAAGCGAATGAGCCGTCGTCCTGCAGCGTGCAATCAACCGACTGCAAAGAGCCGTCATCGGTGAAACCTTGCACGTTGATGACAACTTCCGCGTCAGCGTTGCTGCCGGCAACCCATTCAATGGTGCTGCTGGGTGTGATGGAGGAGGTCGGACCTGTCATCACCAGTGGCTCTATGCTCGGCAAGCTGACCGTACCGAAGGATGGGAACTCGTCGCCGGGTATGCTTGCTGTCAAGTTGCTTGGCAGCGGGCCTGCCAAATCATCAACATCCATCAGGTAGGCTTGCAGGCCAAAGAAGTCTGAGAGTAGCAACTCGACGTAGCTTGCGCCATTTGCCAAGACGGGTATGACGTCACCCGCGCTCACGGTGTTGATATCAAAGTCGTCGCCGAAATCAAAATCGTCATCGTCGAAGTCTGGCACGCCGAAATCAATGGTCTCAACAACACACGTGTCTAGTGCCGCTGCGGCGCTGGTTTCGATCATTGAGGCGTTGATTGCCGGAGTCACTTCGAAGAATGCAGCGCTGATATCAACGCTGTTCAGCGAGACCGATCCGCTCGCGGACAGCGAGCCGAGGTATCGGATGGTGCCACTGATATCTTCTAATCCGCCGCCAGATGACGCTGTGCCGCCGTCACTGGAAGAGTCGCTCGATGAGCCGCCACCGCATGCTGACACACTTAGAGCCAGCACCGCAGAAACTGTTAATCGCCGTGTCATGGCCGTTTCTCCTGTCAATAAAAAGTAGTGTTTTTACAATCACAGCCGCTTTGGAGGCGATCTGATGTCTTTATCGTAACTTGACAATCAAAGCGATAGCAAAGTCAGTTGTGCCAGAGTGCGATATCTCTTCGGTACCTTGGCCTCCGTGTGTCACAGTTGTGACAGCAAGGGCTGTGATAGAGTGCAAAGGACCCTACCGTTAAACACGCATCGCGCTTTCCCGTGAACCGATTTGACCGCGTCACCGCCATTCTGTTGATTTTGCAAGGGCGGTCGGTCATCACAGCTGGTGAACTCGCCGAGCGGTTTGCTGTGACCGAGCGGACGATCTACCGCGATATCCGCTCTTTGGAGGCAGCGGGTGTACCCATTGGTGCTGAACCCGGTGTGGGGTATTTCCTCGAGCGGGGTTACACACTGCCGCCTGTGAGTTTCACCCTTGATGAAGCTTCGGCGCTGTTGCTTGGTGAAAAGTTGCTCGGTGCCCGCGTGGACAGTGCAACACGCGAGGATTTTCGACACGCACTGAGCAAGGTTCGCGCGGTGGTCAGTCGAACAGACAACGACATGTTGAGTGCGCTCGATCACGACACGGCGGTCTTGCCACACAGCTCGCTGACCACTGAAAGTGCGCCAGTTGACTCCTTAGACGTCGATCAACACGCCGCAGAGAGCACATGGTTGCCAGCTTGCCGACACGCCGTGGTTCACCGTTGTGCGGTGGACATATTGTATCGGTCTGCCGCGGGCCCCAAACCGACCGCCAGGGTCATAGAGCCTATCGGCATAGTGCACTACGGCGATCACTGGCACCTGATTGCGTGGTGTCGGCTGCGCTGCGACTACCGCGATTTTCGCCTCGATCGCGTGACACGCTTTTCACTGCAAAAAGAGGTGTTCACGCGCCACAGTCGCCTGACACTTCAGCAGTATTTCAACACGCGATCGCAAGAGCAGAACCTGCTTGATGTGGAACTGCTGTTCCGGGGCGAGTCTGTGCAATTCATTGGCTGGCAGCGTTACAGTTTTGGCTTGGTCGATGAATCGCCGCGTGAAGACGGGGTGCACATGCGTTTTTTGACCCACCTGCCTGAGTACATGGCGCGTTGGCTGATGCAGTTTTCAAGCGATGTCGAAGTGCTAAAAGGCGCTGCGGTGCGTGACGAACTTCGCCGGCTGACCGCCGAGGCCTACGTGCATTGGCACCGACCAGCCAACGAACAGGGCTCCTGACAGAGGGTTGTCACCCGACCCTGCGACAGTGATGCCTCGTTACACAGGCAAGTCAAAGGAGCATCACAATGCAACGCACCCCCATCAACCCTTGGCCGTGGTCTTTGTCGCTCGGTTACAACCAAGCTGAAGTGATTGAAGCCACACAGCGACATCTGACGCTTGCTGGCCAGACGGCTGTCGACAGCGAAGGTCAACCGCAACATGCAGACGATTTGCGTGCGCAGATGCAGCTGGCGCTAGACAACCTCGAAACCGTTTTGACAGCGGCGGGCATGGGACTCAAGAACGTGACCCACCTCAGAATCTACGCCGTTGATGTGGACGAGGCTCTGCAGCATTTTGATCTGCTCGGCGCGCGCTTTGGTGCCGCTGGGGTGGCACCACCGATGACGCTGCTGGGTGTGACCCGTCTCGCGTTGCCGGGTCTAGCCTTTGAAATCGAGGCCACCGCAGCGGATTGAATGCGGTGCCTCGGTGGTGCACTACTCGGAGTCTGCCGGTGCGCCTTCGCGGCGCGCTGGCAAACTAAAATGCAAGACCGCGTAGGCAAGTGCCGCCGACGCCACTGACCCGATCAAAATGCCGATTCGGTCTCCAATGAAATAGCCGCTGCCGCCGTGCGCGAAAGCGAGTCCCGCGATGAACAGGCTCATGGTGAAGCCAATGCCACAGGCGAGAGAGACACCAAATAACATGGTCCAGCTCACACCCGCCGGGCGCTTGGCGATGCCGACTGCAATCGCGGCACCGACAAAGCCCATGATGCCAAGTGGTTTGCCGATCACCAGGCCCGCTAGCACTCCCAGTGTCACAGGATGGAGAATATCGTCAGGCGAGAGCCCGGCAAGTGACAAGCCTGCGTTAGCGAAGGCAAAGATCGGCAGAATGACTAGAGCGACTGGGGCGTGCAGGTCGTGTTCGAGATTCAACAACGGCGATTGGCCTTTGGCGTCGCGCATCGGCACACACAGCGCAATCAGCACCCCAGCAAGGGTGGCGTGCACACCGCTTTTTAGCACCGCGGCCCAGAGCACAATACCCAGCAACACATACGCGGACGTGCGGGTTACTCCAAGGCGATTCATAAGCACGGCCAATACCAGTGCCGAGCCACCAATCACCATGGGTGTCAGCGACAGCGCATCTGAATAAAAAACAGCGATGATGACAATGGCTGCGAGGTCGTCGAAGATCGCAACCGACAACAAAAACACCTTTAATGTGAGCGGTACGCGCGAACCAAAGGCGCTGAGCAGCGCAAGCGCAAACGCGATGTCGGTGGCGACGGGAATGGCCCAGCCATCCATGGCAACAGCGTCGTCGCCGTTGAGCGCAATGTAAATGGCCGCTGGCACCACCATGCCACCGAGCGCACCCACAGCGGGCAAGATTATTTGCGCGGGGGATGAGAGTTCACCCTCGAGAAATTCACGTTTGACTTCAAGCCCAATCAAAAAGAAAAACACCGCCATCAGGCCGTCGTTGATCCAGAGCAACAGGGGTTTGTTGATTTCCAGTGCGCCAATTTGCACCGCGACTGGGGTGTCGATCAACGTGTCGTAGTACCCGACCAATGGCGAGTTGGCGATCACCAGTGCGGCAATGGCGGTGATCAACAAGATCGTTCCGCCTGCGGATTCGAGCTGAATGAATTGTCGAACGGCGCTGGCGAGGCGGTTGGCCGGGCGGGATGTGGACACGGTGTTTGTCACCAAAGTGTGAGGCTGGTGGCCGCAAAGGCCAGAGCTGTGGAATCGGAATGCTCAGTAGAAGATCGGCTGTGACGGGCAGAGTTCCGTCTGCCAGACGGGCCTATTGGCCGCTTGAAATCACGTTGCGCTCTAACCCGCGTCGGGGCTGCACTTGTGTAGCAGGACTCAGGCTATGATTGTTGCATGAAAGCCTGCAACCAGTGTGGCAAGTGCTGCATCAACTACAGCGACGGTGGACTGTCAGCCACCGCCGAGGAAATCGCTCATTGGGAAGCGTATCGCCCAGACATTTTTGAATATGTGTCTGAGGCTGGGGACATTTGGGTGGACCCCACAACGCAGACGCCGTTGCGCCGCTGCCCATGGCTGCGCCAGGTGCCAGGCCAATCCAAATACACTTGTGACATCTACGCCGAGCGCCCGGGTGATTGCCGCTACTACCCCGTTGCCATTGAACACATGATTGCAGACGGTTGCGAGATGCTCGAGGCGCATGACCTCAAGCGGCCAAAGCAGGCGCAACGCGAGCTGGACCGGCTCATGGCGGACAGTCGCCCGCCTCTGGAGTAGGCGTTGGCGTGACAGATCGCGTCTATCGCTCGACGAAAGCTCTCTCGATCACGTAGTCACCGGCGACACCGGTCTTTGGACTGATGTTGAAACCGCGCTCATCGAGCAAGGTGCGCATGTCGGCGAGCATTGCAGGGCTGCCGCAAATCATGACGCGGTCGGTCTTGGGGTTGAGTGCCGGCAAGCCAGTCTCTTCGCTCACCCTACCGTTTTCAATCAAGTGCGTGAGTCTGCCTTGATTGCGGAAGGGCTCGCGCGTGACCGCGGGGTAGTACACCAACTGATCGCGTACCCACTCACCGAAGAACTCGTGGTTGGGCAGTGTTTCGGTGAGCCAGCTTGCGTAGGCGAGCTCGCTTTGGCGACGCACACCGTGCATGAGAACAACTTTATCAAAGCGCTCGTAGGTCTCAGGGTCTTGGATGATGCTCAGGAAAGGTGCAAGCCCGGTCCCTGTTGCCACCAGGTACAAATTCTTTCCGGGATTGAGGTCAGTCATGACCAAGGTGCCGGTTGGCTTGCTGCCAATCAGGACGTTGTCACCGGGTGACAGGTTTTGCAGCCGACTGGTCAGCGCACCGTCTGGCACTTTGATGCTGAAGAATTCAAGGTGCTCGTCGTGGTTGGCACTGGCGATGCTGTAGGCGCGCATGATGGGTCGCGCCTCCTCGGACTCGAGGCCGATCATGATGAACTCACCGTTCCGGAACCGAAGGCGCTGATCGCGTGTTGTACGGAAGCTGAAGAGCGTGTCGTTCCAGTGGTGGACATCGAGCACTTGCTCAGTTGCGAACTTGGCCATAGCCGTGATTTCTCTAATCTCTGTTGGCTGCGGCCTGAGGCCGAGCGTTGGGTTCATGTTGTTGCTCAGTTGACATGTGCAGGCACCATTTGGGCGTGCAGTCAGTGGGCGGTAGTGTTGAGTCAAATCTGCCAGTTTCAGTTAGGCGATACGATGGCGGGTCGAGCCGTGCAAACCACACTCTCGATCATTGGCGCCCTTGGTTGGATCGAAATAGCTGTGGCCGTTGGGTAGCTCATGCTGGTCAATCCATGCTTGTATATCGGCATCATCAAATCGAATGAACGGCGCGGCTTTAATCATCCACCGATCTTGATTGAGCACTTTGAGCTCGCGACGGTGCTCAGTCTCGCTGGCGCGTATGCCGGTGAGCCACAGGTCCGGTTGCAGTTCTGTCAGGGCCTGCTCAAACGGGGCAAGTTTGACGGTGTTAGTAAAGCGAGCGTGGGCTGAATCAGTGGTGGCTGGCACGCCGCCAAACTGGGAGATCAACCACGCTGTACTGAACGACGGGCTGTAGACCCTTAAATCAGCGTTGTAGCGACGCGTTATGGACTGGACGAATTGGTAGGTGTCAGCGGTATTGAATCCGTGATCTACCCAGACCACCGGCACGTCGGGGCGCTGTGACAATACACAGTGGATCATGGCCGCGGATTGCGGTCCGAAGCTTGTGCTGAGAATCGGGCGCGAGTACCGAGCGAGCAACCATTGGACAATGTCCTCTGGGCTCTGATTTGCGAGCACTGTGTTCGCGCAGCTGAGGTCGTCGCTCACGGCGTTGCCTTCAGGCATCGGGGCGCAGCTCGGTGAGTGCGGCGTTGAGGTCGTCGACGTCGGCATCGGCCTCGCACTGGTAGCTGTCGATGCCGACCAGACGCATGAACTCGAGTTGGTCGCGGCGCACGTCACCAACCGCCACCAACTCACCGCGGTAGCCGAGTTCGTGGCGCAGCGTGCGTGCGTGGCTGTAGCCACGCCCGTCGGTAAAGCTTGGGAAGTCGATCAGAATCGCGTCGCGTTCAAGCGCACTTGCGGGCAATTCAACCGGGTCATCTTCTGGCTCCACCAGCGCAACCCACGCAGGGTTCGACGGCGGTGGGGTCTCACTTTGCACCAATTGCATCTGTGGCACGGCGATGGGCGCCGTGGCCGGCTCGTCCGCGCCTTGCAGACGCCAGGGCATGTCGACGATTTCGCCGTTACGCAGCAGCTTCATAGACCCGCTCCTTGAAAGGTGTCACGCCATTGCGCTCGACGAAGGCGTTGAAAGATTCATCGGGTTCGCGCTGCTCTGCGAACACCGCGAGAATGTCTTCGACGGTGGCCGCAACGCGGTCTTTGGCAATTGCCGGCCCGAGCCGTTTACCAATGCGGGCGCCCTCGGTTGAACGGCCGCCGAGTGTGAGCTGGTACCACTCGACACCTTTTTTCTCAACACCGAGTACACCGATGTCGGCGACATGGTGGTGACCGCAAGCATTCATGCAGCCCGACACACGCACCGTGATGCGCCCGAGATCGTGCAGGTAGTCGATGTTGTCGAAGGTGGCGTTAATCTGGTCCCAAATCGCAATTGAGCTCGCGTTTGCAAGAGAGCAGAAGTCCAGACCTGGGCACACGATCATGTCGGTCAAGGTGTTGATGTTGGCGTAGGCGAGCTTGGCCGGTCCAAGCGCCGTCCAGAGCGCTGGCAGATCAGCTTCGGCGACGTGCGCGAGCACCAGGTTCTGGTCGTGCGTGGCGCGCAACTCGCCTTGACTGAACTGATCGCTGAGGTCTGCGACAAGCTGCATCTGGGCTGAGGTGATGTCGCCTGCGGGCTGCCCTGGGTGTTTGAGTGAGATAAACACCGAGCGGTAACCCGGGGATTTGTGCGCTTGCGTGTTCTGTTTGTACCAGCTTGTAAAAGCGTCACCGGTCTCTGCTTGCAAGGCGTCCAGCGGCACCGCGTCACGCGCCGGCAGTGTCACGGCAAACTGTGCCTTCAGATCAGCGACAGTGGCGTGGTCAGTTGTGGGCACTTGCTGTCGAGTTTGTTGCCACGCGGCGTCAACTTGTTCTTGAAAAGTGGCCAGACCAAGCGCATTGACGAGAATCTTGATGCGCGCTTTGTACATGTTGTCACGGCGGCCGTGGCGGTTGTACACGCGCAAGATGGCTTCGAGGTAGGACAGCAAATCATCGGCTGGCAGTGCGTGAGCGATCTGCTTGCCAATGTGGGGCGTGCGACCGAGACCGCCACCGACGTACACGTCAAACACGGTGTCGCCTTTGGCGTTGTGCTTAATGCGAAGACCAATGTCATGGACTTCCACTGCCGCGCGGTCGTGGCTCGCGCCCGAGACGGCAATTTTGAACTTGCGCGGCAGCCAATTGAACTCGGGGTGGAAATTGGCCCACTGGCGGATCAGCTCGCACCACGGGCGCGGGTCTTCGAGCTCGTCGCGGCTGGCACCGGCGAGCGGGTCGGTTGTGATGTTACGGATGCAATTGCCGCTGGTTTGGATCGCGTGCATGTCGACATCGGCGAGTGCTTGCATGACGTCTGGGGTGTCTTCCAGCGGAATCCAGTTGTATTGGATGTTCTGCCGAGTGGTCATGTGCCCAAAGCCGCGGTCCCACTTGGTGGCGATATCCGCCAGGGTGCGCAGCTGGGTGCTGCTCAATACGCCGTAAGGGATGGCCACGCGCAGCATCGGTGCGTGGCGCTGGACATAGAGCCCGTTGCGCAGGCGGAGTTGCTTGAATTCGTCTTCGTCGAGCTTGCCGTCGAGGTAACGCGACACTTGGCCACGGAACTGGTCGACACGGCGCTGTAACAGTGCGCGCTCTTCGACTGGGTAGTGGTACACGACAGATCCTCAATACTCGACGGGGAGACAGAGGCTAGTGGGTGAGCGCGGATCTGTGAAATACCGCTTGGTTCTATGCTTATGCCCTCTGACTGGGAGGGCGATTCGCGTGCGTCGAAGCCTGCCTATAGGGCCTCAACGTCGTCGAGCTCGGCGATCAGATGGTCGATGAAGGCGCGGGTTTTGGGCGGCAAATACTTGGATGCGGCAAATTGGACATAGGCCCAGCCTTGGTAGTCGCACAGGAAGGACCACTCGGGCAGCACCTGCACCACGTCGCCGCGCGCCAGTGAGTCGCTGGCGGTGAAATCGGGCAGGCACGCGATGCCCATGCCGTTGATCGCGCAGTCCAGGCGCACTTCGGTGTGGTTGACGCCGTAGCGACCGCGCACTCGAACCGTCTCGTCTTGCTTGTCTTTGAGGAAGTGCCAAGTGGCTTCACCGGGTGACTCACCCAAGCACTGGTGATTGGCGAGCTCGGCCGGCGCGCGCGGATCGCCGTGCTGACTGAGGTAGTGGGGGGACGCACACAAGACTTGTTTGACCTTCTTTAGCCGCCTGGCAACCAATCCTTCAATGGGGTTATCAGTGATGGTGACGATGAGATCGAGCCGATCTAGGATCGGGTCTTGCCGACCCTCTGACACCACCAAGTGAATGTCAACTTCGGGGTAGCGCTCTAGGAAGCTTGGGACAAGTGGGTGAATGACTTGTTTGCCGAAGGCTTTTGGCGCGCTGACGCGAAGCACCCCAGTTGGGGTCAGACTTGTTATTTCGGCCAATTCGAGAATTTCGTTTGCCGATGCCAGCATGCTCTGACTTCGATCAAACGCCAGCGCACCGAATTCAGTCAATCGTAAATTGCGCGTGTTGCGTTCGAGCAGCTTTGACGACAAGGTTCGCTCTAAGCGGGCCACTTGCCGGCTCACCGCCGACGGCGTCATCCCAAGTGTGCGCGCCGCCAATGAAAAACTGCCGCTCTCGACCACACGGACAAACACCGCCATGTCGGTCAGAACTGCGTTGATTTTGTTTGTTGCCATGTGCCACAACTGCCTTAACAGTGACCGGTATTCTGTGCCTCAGTGGGAGCCGAGAAGACTGTCCTGGTGCGTTGGCAGCACGTGTTCAAGCTGAGGTTGGAGGCTTGCGATACCAAAGGCACGCCGCCGCAGTATGACGCAGCCAAGCGCTGAGGTGCACCTGCCAGTATGACGCTCGGCCCACTGGCGAGGTCGAGGCGTATTGGAGGGGTCAGCGGGTCTTGATGATTGATTCAATGCCCGCCATCGACAGGCGGTCGTTGGCCGCGGTGCGCGCGGCGGTGTCGTCGAAGGGGCCGAGTTTGACCCGGAACACGGTGGAGCCACCGATCACGGCTGGCTCAATGTGCGCGCGCAAGCCGAGCAGCGCGACCTCCGCACGGCGTCTGGATGCGTCGCCGCGCTGGCTGAATGCGCCAACCTGCAACCACGCGCCCGGCTGGACGTTTGCGGTGGGTGGCGCTTCGCTCGCACTCGGCCGCGCGGCCTGTTGAACTGTTCTGGCAGCGATCAGATCCGTTCTGGGCACTGGCTGGTTATAGGTGATCACCGGTTGCTGTTGGATGATCACGGGCTGTTGAACGGCTGCGGCGGTTGTGATCACGCGCGCTTGCGCCGCGACCTGCACCGGTGCCGGGGCGACAGCACTGCGCTGGTTGGCGACGTCCGGTGAAACGTACACACTGAATTCCGGTAGCACGTTGTAGAAGTCGTAGTTGGGCTCACTGGACTCGGCCGTGATGGCCTTGCCCTGGGCTTCAGCCTCGCGTTTTGCGATCAGGGCCTCGACCGCATTGCGCGCGGTGGTCTGGGGGTTCAAATAGTTTTTGCGCCACTGCGCGTAGCTTGTTTGTTCCTGTTCAACCGGCGCTGAGCGCTCCAGTCGGTACATCAAAAACGCGAACGACATCAGGAACACCGAGGCTGTTGTCAGCCCGACGATCTGGATGCCTGCTGAATTTTTGGTCTTTGCCGCCATCGGTGCTCGTGGAGTTGATGTGGTCTGACAGCCGCACTGCGCGTGCGCACTGTGGAGACTGAATGTAGTTGCTGCGCCCGCCTCGTGCAGGCTCAATTGCGGTCAGACGCACGGTGGTGGCGTGCGCGGCCCAAGCTCATTTCGCTACATACGATCCAGCGCGTCGATACCCAACAGCTTGAGACCATCGACCAACACGCGGTGGGTCAGGCTGCTCAAGGCAAAACGGCTTGAGGCGACCGCCGGCTCACTGTTGAGCACCGGGCAGGCCTCGTAGAACGTTGAGTAATGACTGGCGAGCTCAAAGAGGTAGTTACACAGCAGGTTTGGCAGGCCGCGCTCTGCGACGCGGTCCAGTGTTTGGGTGTAGCGCGCGAGGTGCTTGGCGAGCTCGACTTCCGCGTCCATTTCGAGCGCGGGCACTGAGGCTGCGGTGATGCCCGCCGCATCGCAGCGGCGCATCAGACTCGCCATGCGCGCGCAGGCGTAGAGCAGGTACGGCGCGGTGTTGCCATCAAAGCTCAGCATGCCGTCAAAGCTGAAGGTGTAGTCGGTGCTGCGGTTTTTGGAGAGGTCGGCGTATTTGACAGCGGCGATGCCAACGCGCTCGCTGATCAGCGCCGCTTCTTCGCTGCTTGCGTTTGGGAGTTTCTCCGCGACCACGCGCGCGGCACGCTCAACTGCTTCATCGAGCAAGGTCGCAAGTTTTACCGTGCCGCCAGCGCGGGTTTTGAACGGGCGGCCGTCCTCGCCGTTCATGGTGCCAAAGCCGAGGTGTTCAAAGTGCGCACTCTCGGGCAGGAAGCCCGCCGCGCGCGCGACCGCAAACACCTGCTGGAAATGCAGGTGTTGCCGCTTGTCCACAACGTACAGCGAGCGGTCGCATTGGTATTCGCCGATGCGCAAGCGAATGGTCGCGAGATCCGAGGTGGCGTAGAGGTAGCCGCCGTCCGCCTTTTGGATGATTAACGGCAGCGGGTCGCCAGCTTTGTTGGTGAATTCATCCAAAAAGACGCACTTGGCGCCGGCGTCTTCAGTCAGCAAGCCGGCGGCGTCGAGGTCTGCGACAACGCGCGGCAGGTCGTCGTTGTAGCGGCTCTCGCCGTCGAGGTTGTCGCGCGTGAGCAACACACCGAGTCGCGCGTAGAGCGCGTCGGCGTGCTTGAGTGTGATGTCATTGAAGCGGTGCCACAGCGCCATGCACTCGGCGTCGCCAGACTGCATTGACACCACCAATGCGCGCGCGCGCTCGGCGAAAGCGGGATCGGCATCAAACTGTTTTTTGGCGGCTTGGTAGAAGCCCTCGAGGTCTGCCAGCAAGAGTTCCTCGGCGTCGGCCGGGTTGGCCTCAAAATGCGCGAGCAACATCCCGAACTGGGTGCCCCAGTCGCCGACGTGGTTCTGCCGAATGACGCGGTGCCCGAGCCGCTCAAACACGCGAACCAGCGCGTCGCCAATGATGGTCGAGCGCAAGTGGCCAACGTGCATCTCTTTGGCGAGATTGGGCGCGGAGTAATCAATGACCACCGTCTCAGGTGCGGCGGGCGCGGAGACCCCGAGCTCGGCGTCGGCGAGCAGCGCTGCAATTTGGTCTGAGAGCACGTCACTTGCCACTCGAAAATTCAAAAAACCGGGGCCGGCAATCTCAACGCCGCTGATCGCATTGTCTGCGGGCAGCGCGTCAATCAACGCCTGCGCGAGTTCGCGCGGTGGCTTGCCCGCGGGTTTGGCCAGCATCATCGCGAGGTTGCTCGCGAAGTCGCCGTGCGCTTTGTCTTTGCTGTCGTCGACACGGATTGCGGGCGCGGTGCCCTCGGGCAGTGTGCCGTTTGCAACAAGGTGGTCGACAGCAGTCTGGAGCAGCTCGGCTATGCGGGTTTTCATGCGGAATCAACGGTGGCGCGTTAACCGCACATGATACCAGCGAGAACGGGGATTGCCGCGTGCTAGAGCAAGTCGGCGGGGTCGATGTCGATGGACCAGCGCACCGAACGCTTGGCGGGCAGAGACGCCATGCCGTGTCGCAGTCGGGTGGCGGCATTGATCAGCGCGCGCGGTTCATCCGCGACCAACAACAAATGCGCGCGGTATCGCCCGGCGCGCCGTTCCATGGGCGCGGGTGCGGGCGGCGGGCAGAGCACACCCGGCAGTTGTCCGCTCATGCTGTGCACCTGGTTGAGAAACGCCATGGCGGCTTCGGGTGCGGTGGCCTCGGCGCGCACCAGCGCGAGGCGCACAAATGGTGGCCACTGGCTCGCGTGGCGCTCACGGATCAGTTGCTCGGCGAAGGCGGGGTAGCCGTCGGTGATTAGCGCTTGTAACAGCGGGTGCTCCGGCAAACGCGTCTGGATGATGACCTCACCCGGTCTCTCGGCGCGTCCAGCGCGTCCGGCAACTTGTAATACCGTTTGCCCGAGGGTCTCGGCGGCTCGGAAGTCAACGCGGTACAAACCGCCGTCGGCGTCGAGCACGCCAACCAATGTGACTTTCGGGAAGTGGTGGCCCTTGGCCAGCATTTGCGTGCCGACGAGGATGTCAGCGTCACCGCGCGTCGCGGCCTCGAGCGCGGCATCGAGCGCGCCCTTGCGCCGGGTGTTGTCGCGGTCCACGCGCAACACGCGGTGATTCGGGAAGCGGTCTCGCAGTTCGTCTTCGACCCGCTCGCTGCCCTGGCCCACTTGCGTGAGCGCGGGTTCGCCGCAGTGCTCACAGAGTGTTGGCAGCGGCCGGTCGCCACCGCAGTGGTGGCAATGCATGCGGCGCGTGCTGCGGTGCCAGGTCAGGTGGGCGTCGCAGCGTTGGCAGTCCACAGCTTCACCACACTGTTCACACACAATGACGGGCGCGTAGCCGCGGCGGTTGATGAAGATCAGCACTTGGCCACCGGCCTCGAGGTGGCGCGTCATCGCCTCGATCAAGCGTTCGCTCAAACCGGCTGTTAGCACGCCGCGGCGCACATCCAGCAGGTTGATGCGCGGTGGCTTGGCGCCGCCCGCGCGCTCGCGCAGGTGCAGGTGGCGGTATTTGCCATCGCGCGCATTGCTCAGCGATTCGAGCGACGGTGTCGCTGTGCCCATGACCACAGGCACCTTTCGCTCGCTCGCGCGCACCAGCGCGAGGTCCCGCCCGTGGTAGCGCAGGCCGTCTTGTTGCTTGAGCGAGAGGTCGTGTTCTTCGTCGATGATGATCAGACCAAGATTGGGCAGCGGCACAAACACACTGGAGCGGGTCCCAATCACCACGCGTACCTCGGCGGCGCGCGCCCAGTGCCAGCGTTGCAAACGCTCAGTGTCATTGAGGCCAGAATGCAACACTGCCACTTGCTCTTGCAGGCGCGCGGTGAAGCGCCGAACCAGCTGCGGCGTCAGACCGATTTCCGGCACCATCACCAGCACCTGCTCGCCGCGCGCAATCACCTGCTCGATGACGTGCAAGTACACTTCAGTCTTGCCGCTGCCGGTCACGCCTTCGAGCAGGATCGGTTGGTATTGCCCGAGATGGGATGTGATCTCGGCCACCGCCAGAGATTGCTCGTCGTTCAGTGCCTTTGGGGTTGAGCGCTCAATGGTGACCGGCGGCGGCGCGTGCGCGTCGATTGCGACAGGCTCAACCCAGCCGCGCTCAATCAGCCGCCGCACGGCGTCGCGCCAGTGTGTCGCGCTCGCTTTGAGACTGTCTGCGTCCTGCGGCCCGGCACGCAGCGCCTCAAAAATGCGCCGCTGCACCGGTGCGCGGTTCAACGCGCGTTCGAGCTCGACGCTGTTGCAGTCCTGTCCGGTTGCGCTCAGTTGCCAGCCTTCACGGCGCCGATCAAGCGATGTGCTGGGGTCGCGCAACGCGACAGGCAGCGCGTGGTGGATGGCTTCGCCAATGGGGTGTACGTAATAGCGTGCCGCGAAATCCATCAAGTGCAGGGTTGCGGCATCAAGGCAGGCGGACTCATCGAGAACCGCTGTCACCGCGCGCAGTTTGTCCGCCGGCACGTCGGTGTGGTCTCGGGTCTCGATCAAAATGCCAAGCTTCTGGCCGCGGCCAAAGGGCACCCGCAAACGGGTGCCTGGTGCTGGGTCTGAGACAGCATCGGCGGGTGCAGCGTAGTCGAACAGCGTGCTCAGCGGCGCGGGCACCGCGACACGGTAGATGGGGTGGCAAGGCATGCGTGCATTACACCATACGGACCAATACGCGACGGGGATTTAGAGCGTGACACTTTCATCCACATAAACTGTGGATAACTTTGTGGATGAACTGCGCGATACCCGATTAAATACCGGTTTTGACACAGATGTGACAGGATGAGCCAAAATGAACCAATTCGCTTAATCAATAAAAATCAATGAGTTGCACGAGTTCTTAACACAGTAACTTAGCAGTTCGGCAAAAGTGTTTGTTTTTCTGACGCTCAGCGCGCGGTGTGCATAACGAAAAAAAC
>CALAMQ010000015.1 GCA_937925815.1 uncultured Granulosicoccaceae bacterium
TTGGTGTCAAAGGTGCAATTCCCACCTGAGACCGACACAGTGAGATCCCCCATCAACTGGGCGTTGTTGTTCACATCGAGCACACTAGACGAATAGGAGGCAACGTAGTCCGCGCAATTGCCGCTGCGGCTGGCGAGGATCGCGTTGGTGATATCCACTGCCGAGCCTGTCGTGCCGCCGCCACTGCCACTCGGCGAGCGCACCGCGCTGGCGGCGTCTTCCAGCGCTGTAAAGCGTGCACCATAACTCGCAGCCTGGGCGATCAGGTCGTTCTCCTCTCGCCGATCAACCGACAAATCAAACAATGACTGCGTGCCGTCGGCAAGCTCAATCAGTTTAAGCGACTCATCGCGTACCGCCCATCCAGAGACAGAGCTGCTCACAAACTCGCTGTAGTTGTGGCTGCGCGGCTCGGCACTGGCATCGGAAAACAACGGGCTGATGTCCACGCTGTCCAACCCAACCGGCGTCGGTGCGCTGAGCAAGCTCGTCAGTGTGGCGTAGAGATCGACGCTGTTCACCAACGCGTCTTCGCGTTCACCGGCTCGCGTAACCCCGGCGCCGCTGACAAACATGGGCACCCGAAGTCCGCCTTCATAAAGCGAGCCTTTGCCCTGGCTGCGCACGTAGGACGCGGTGTCGATTACTGACGATGGCGTACCGTTGTCGCCCATGTAGATGATCAGCGTGTTGTCGCGCACGGAGTCATCGAGTGAATCCACCAGCCGCCCCACTTCAGTGTCCAGAGCTTCAATGGCGGCGAGGTAGTAATCGCGTTGGTTCGCGCTGATGTCGGCCGCCGCTCCGGAGAGGTTGCGGTTGTGCAGCGCGCTCGGTGGCAGGTGAAACGGGGAATGCGGAGCGACATAGGCCATCCACAAAAACCACGGCTCGTCTCTTTGCCCCTCTACCCAGTCAATCGCGAGATCAGTGATTGCGGTGGTGTGGTATTGCGTGGTGGTGTTTGTCACGCCGTTTACGGTTAGGTCCCAGTTGCTGTAATCACTGACCGTGCCTGAGATATTGCCCGCAAAGTGACCGACACCCGCATCGTTAGGGTGGTCGGCGTCACTCGAATTACCACCAGCGAGGTGCCACTTGCCAAGCACGGCCGTGGCGTATCCGGCTTCCTCTCGCAGCTGCCGTTGCAGGGTTTGCACCGATGCATCGAGGCGGTTGGGGGTGGTGTCAACACCACTGTTCACCCCGTGTCGACCTGTGATCAGCGTGCCGCGCGTGGTGGTACACGACGGTGTGGCCCAGGCGTTCTCAAACACCAAACCGCTCGCGGCAAGTGCGTCGATGTTTGGGGTTTGAGGCAGATCGGTGCTGATCGCGTATTGCGACGACGCATCCAGCCCCTGGTCATCTGAGATGATGAGCAACACATTTGGGGGGTCGCTGGCGGGGTTTTCTGTCGCGCCAATGTCAACGCCACTGTCCTCACCGCCACACGCGACAATACCCGCACAACACACCGCTGCCGCTTGACACCGAATTCGTTTACTTGCCACGCGATTGCCCTTTTTGCCCTGCACCGCTGAGACAGCCGACGCTGTTGTCGTTCCCTCATAAGTGTAGGCGCAGCCGCTGGGCACGCCAGCGGATTTTACAGGCCGTTACACAGGTCGTAACAGACACCACCAAGGGTTCGCCAATGCTGTCTGACTGTGCGTGAATACAATCGAGTGAGCATCTGCACTCGCGCTAAACCAAGCGCCTCGCGCTGTGCTGCGCCAATTCAAGTGCAAAATCTTCAGCACTCATCCTGGAGTTGAGCGCACGCTCCAGTAGATCGCGTTGTGACGCTGGCACAGGGCCGTCTCGAGGCGGGTCGAGATCAAGATTGGTCGGGAAGGCATAGCCTTCAGCCGCACAGCCTATGGCCGCCTGCAAGGCTGAGTTCGACTCCCCCGCCGCGGTGCGTGCAAGCAGGATCGGGTAGAGCACCAAACACATGCGTTCTCGGTCGACCAATTCAATTGAACGCCCAAACGCCGAGGACGCCTGCAGCAAATTTGCAAAACGCTCGATATCCGCACTGTGATTAGCACCAGCCGCGTGAAACAGTGCCGGGTTAAAAAACAACGCGTCGCCCTTGCTCAGTGGAAGCTGCACACAGTTTGACTCAAAGTATTCGCGGGTATCACTGCGCTGCCATACGAGGTAACCGGCATCGAAGCGTTGCGACCCCGGAAGCAATTTGGTCGGCCCTGACTCAACCGGCATGTCACAGTGCGCAATGGCGCCTTGGAGTGTGAGGCACGGCGACATAGTGTGAACAGCTTTGGGATAAGCCGCCGCCGCAGTGGGTCCTTGAAACCCGAGGTGGTAGTCGCGGTGCACTTGTTGCGCACTGTTACCGGGATGCACCAAGTTCACTTGCGCCGTCATTTGATAACCTGGCCCGAGCCACGCGGCACACACCGCATCTATTGCAGCTGAGCCGTGGTATCGCACGAACACCTCGGGGTCGGCGATTGCGAGTTTTTGCAAGGCATTCCAAATGCGGTCGTTGCCGGATGAAAAGTGATCGGCCCTGGGCGCATTGGCATCTTTCTCGGCGGCGATAAGGTCGTTAAACACCGCTGTTGCGGCATCCACTGCAGCCAGATCGGCGACCGCGCCACGGAGCACCAACGCACCCGCCCCCGACAACAACACCTCTGACCACTCTGACTGCAACGCTCGGCGTGCCGGCGCGTCCATTGCCGCGTTCAGTGCCTCGGCGTGTTCACACACGTCGTATATCGGAATACCCTGCTGCTGCTCTGAGGCCAGAGGCGTTGCCGTAAACGGCTGATCACAGGCCGCGGCGAGGTCTACCGCCGTGACTGACGCAGGATCGAAAAAAGCGGAGTGTGTCGTCATCGGGCGGGTTCCATTGGAGTGCTGGATTAGTAGGGTTGATCCGTTGCGCCTGTGTCTTGCCACTGTGCTCGGGCGCTGGTCACGGTCGGTTTGTCGCTGACAGCCGGAATACCCACTTGCCACCAACTGCCACCGCCCATTGAATCCACCGCATTGGTATCAAGGGTGATTGCATAGCTGTTGCGCGAGCAGCGTGCGCGTTGCAGCGCGTCGCCAAGTTCCGTAAGCGACCCCACGTGTTCTGCCGTGGCACCCAGTGCTCGCGCGTGCGCCGCGAAGTCGATTTTTGGCGTCTGGCCGGCCGTGCCGTCATCGAGCAAGTTATTGAACGGGTCTTGGCCGCAGGCATTTTGCAACCGGTTAATGCAACCAAAGCCGCGGTTATCGAGCACGACCACTATGATTTTCTGATCGAGTGCAACCGCACTTGCAATTTCAGAATTCAGCATGAGGTAGCTGCCATCGCCAACCACAACGAACACTTCACTGCCCGGGTCTGCCATCTTCACACCGATGCCAGCAGGGATCTCATACCCCATGCACGAGAAGCCGTACTCACTGTGGTAAGCGCGGCTGTGCCCGGCCGGCCAGAGCTTCACACCCTCAGCCGGCATTGACCCCGCCGCCACAACCAACACGTCTCTATCAGGATCAGCCGCGTCGATGATGACTTGGGTCACTTGCGCATCTGACGGCAGACCTTCACCAGGCGCGGTCGCCTCGGCAACCGTTTTGGCCCAGATGGCTTTCTCGCTTGCAACGCGCGCCACCCAATCCGCCTCACTCCGCCAATTGGCGAGCGCTTTGGTCAGAGCCTCCAGTGTGAGCCGGGCATCGCCGCGTAGCGGGGTTGCATTGTGCTTGCGCGCATCCATCTGCGCGACATTGAGGTTGATCTGTGGCACCGCACTCGAGACCACCGTGCGCGATCCCGTTGTGAAATCAGATAAGCGCGTGCCGACAGTAATCAGGAGGTCCGCATCACGCACCAGTGCGTTGGCAGAGCTGGCTCCAACCACTCCAATGCCACCTGCGTTCATGGCATCGTCAAAGCGCAACGCACCCTTGCCGGCAGAAGTCTCAACCACTGGCACCTGATGCTCAGCGGCAAAGCGTCGCAAGCTATCGACCGCGAGGCTGTAGTGCACACCGCCACCGGCCACTAACACGGGCTTTTTGGCCGCTTTGATTTGCTCGACTGCACTGGCGAGCCGCGCTGCGTCAGGCAGCTGGCGTTCAAGACGGTGCACCACCGGATCAAACAGCCAAGTCGGGAAGTCGGCTGTCTCTGCCTGCACATCTTGGGGCAGGCAGATAGTGGCAGGTCCACACAGCTCGGGATCAGTCAGCACCGCCATCGCCGCTGGCAAAGACGTGATCAGCTGCTCGGGCTTGGTGATGCGATCAAAGTACCGAGAAACAGGGCGCAAGGTGTCGTTGGCGGTGATGTTCGGATCAGCACCGTTCTCGACTTGTTGCAGCACTGGATCCGGGCGACGGTTGGTGAAGGTATCACCCGGCAGCAGCAACACAGGCAGTCGATTGACATGGGCAACCGCTGCGGCTGTGACAAGATTGGTCGCACCAGGTCCGATCGAGCTCGACACGGCCATCATCCGTTGACGGCGCATTTGCTTGGCATAGGCGATGGCCGCGTGCGCCATTGATTGTTCATTGTGGCCACGGTAAGTAGGCAGTTGTTCGCGCACCGCATGCAATGCCTCGCCGAGCGCGGGCACATTGCCGTGACCGAATATCGCCCACAACCCCGCAAACATTGGCACCACACCGTCGTCAGTCTCGACCTGCTGCGCGGTGAGAAACCGTGTCAACGCCTGGGCCGTCGTCAATGTGATTGTTGCCATAATAAGGCCTCTCCAAGTTGTTGTGTGCCAGCCGCAACCGGCCTAGATCAGTCTAGGTGCAGCACGCACAGTCTTTGTTGCTCTTGCAATTTGCGCCGGCTTGAGGCCGGTCTCGGCACTTTTTATCGACTGGCTCGCCACGCCGAGATCACGTCGCGGTAATTTTGTTCGACAGCTGCGACACAATTTTTATCGTCTATTTCACCGGCCAGCCAACGCCGAGCCGGCACGCCAAAAATGCTTCGTCCAACCGTAAATCCCTTTACCCGATCCACGCCACGAGTCGCCTCAAATCCCACGGACAGCTCAGGTATTGGTGCATCCAACCCGAGTATGACGATGCCGTGGCAGTATGGGTCATGCTTGTCAATACTCGCGCTGACCGCAAGATACCCCTCGCGAGACAGCCCTGGCAGCTTCCACCAATCCGCTTTTACACCCAAACTGTAAAACCGTTCAACCGCGCGACACACCGCGTCATCAACTTGCGCCGTTCCGTCAGGTGGGATGATTTCAAGCAGCAGTTCGTGGCCACTCATTTGGCAGGCACGCCAGAGGTCCAGCACGTGCCGCTCTTGCTCTTCACGCAGCGCGAGGTCGTCGTCCGGGTGGTAGAACAACAAACACTTGACGATGTGCTCATTCGGCCAGTGGCGCAAGCGCGAACCAATGCTGCCACCACCCTCAAACCGAATGGGTCGAGATTGTGGCACTTCGACTGGCCTACCGATCCACCAGTCGCGCCCTGTGGCTGCATTGAGCACTTCTTGGCCATAGGTGTCGTCGCACAAAATGCCCGCCTGGCCGTCTAGCCCCTCAGCTGTTGCCACGTTCTCCGTGGCGCGCAGCAACAACTGCTTCAGGTACGGTATGTGATCGTGGCTGACACCAGCAGCATCTGCCATCTCGGCAAATTGCGCGCGGTGATCAAAGGCCAAGACCATCACTTGGTCGCGCGGTGCGCGGCGCACGCGCGTAGTCACACGGTGCAGGTGATTGAGTGTGGCGTCGCGGTCCGGCCTTGCAATGGTGTCACTGTGGTCAAGATAGTGCGCGAGCTCTGGCACGGTTGGCATGGCTGGGGTACAACCGTGACGGGAGACGACCAATGCCCCACAGGCATTGGCGTAGGTGAGCGCCGCTTCAAAGCCTTCACCGTTTAGCCAGCCGCGCAGAAAGCCCGCGGCAAATGCATCCCCGGCGCCAAGCACATTCAAGACGTCGACATTCACACCCTGCACCGTGACGCCATCGTCTATGTGATCAGGAATTGGACCATCAAAAACTGTCGCACCAAACGGGCCGCGTTTGAGCACGATGATCGCGTCGGTGACGGACCGCACCGCGCGCAAGGCTGCAAGGGTGTCTGTTGAGCCCCCGGCAATGTGCAGCTCTTCCTCAGTACCAATCACCAGGTCGAACAGTGGCAAAATGCCCTGCAAGTGGGATGTGACACCGTCATTTGCGATGAAGCGCGTCTCGCCGTCGCCGCGCGAGGCCAGGCCCCACAGGACCGGACGGTAGTCGATGTCGAGCGCGGTTTTCACGCCCTGCTCGCGAGCAAGCCGCAGCGCTTCACTCGAGACCTTGTGCACGCGCTCAGTTGAAAAATGGGTGCCAGTGATGAGCACGCACTTGGCCGACGCAATGAAATCTCGATCGAGATCGCCAAGCTCAAGCCCCATGTCGGCGCAATTCTCACGCACAAAGACCAACGGAAAGGTGTCACGGTCTTTGATGCCCAGAACCACCATTGCGGTGGGCCGCGCCGGGTCAGTGACGACGAAACGCGTATCCACACCCTCGCGTTCTAACTGCTCGCGAAGAAATCGCCCAAGGTGCTCATCACCAACGCGTGTGATCAGTGCGGCTTTGAGCCCTTGGCGTGCAGCACACGCGGCTATGTTGGTTGAAGACCCACCGAGGTACTTTGAAAATGCGGTCGCATCTTCAAGCCTGGCACCCACTTGATCAGCGTAGAAGTCAACGCCACAGCGCCCAAGCGTGATCAGATCCAGTGAGCTCATGTCTTGAGCAACCATTCATGATCCGGGTGATTGTGAAACACCCACTTGCGCACCGGTCCGGCCATGACATTGAGGTAGTAACCCTCGTATCCGTGCGGCACGCCATAAGGGTGGTAACCACGCGGCACCAAAACCACGTCGCCATCGTGCACTGCCAAGGTCTCATCGAGACTGTGGTCATCGGTGTAGACGCGCTGAAAGGCAAACCCCTGCTCTGGGAAAATCCGGTGGTAGTACGTCTCTTCAAGCAAAGACTGATGCGGCAGATTGTCTTCATCGTGCCTGTGCGGTGGGTAACTGCTCCAGTTGCCACTCGGCGTGCGCACCTCGACAACCAGCAGGCTGTGCGCCCAGTCGACATGGTCGGGCAAGATGTCGTAGATGTGGCGAGTGTTGCTGCCTTCGCCGCGAAGCGAATAACCGACGTCATCACCCGATATCAAGCGCACCGGATACGCACCCGGCTCGCCACCGGGCGCACTGCACACCGCGAGCACGAGCTCACCGCGAGCGACCACCTCAACGCCAGTGCCTGCTGGCACATAGAGAGACACGGGCTTGGTGTGCTCGGAGGCACAGGTGCGCTCGCCAAGTTGCTTAAATTGCTGACCGCCAGCGGCCATATCGGCAAAGCCTGACACAACGACTAAACAGCGCTCACGCGTGTCCGCGTCTATTGCAAGGCCGTCACCCTCTTTGAGACAGTACTCTTCAAAGCCAACATACTGCCAACCAGCAGAGGCCGGTGTTATACGGTGGACACAGCCATCCTCATCAGGCGCCTGCGGACGGCACAACAACTCACTCATGAGAACTCCAAATTTTGAGTGGTGCCCGTGGTTACTGACGCCGCAGCGGCATCGGCAAGCAACAGAGCACGCAGCCCATCGTCGCCAGAGGGCACATCGACGTCTTCACCCGCAACCCATGCCACAAACTGGGTGAGCTCAGCGTCGTAGGCGTCGACGTAACGCGTCATGAAGAAATCTTGTAGTGGCTCGCGCGCATAGCCACTGGCACCTGCACGCTCAACGAGCGTGTTTCGTGGGTTACTGATACGCAGCATGCCAGTGCTGCCGTGCACCTCGACGCGTTGATCGTAGCCGTAGGTGGCCCGACGTGAGTTGGTGATCACACACTGCTTGCCGCTCGCGGTCAGCAGGGTGGCAGTAGCGGTGTCGACGTCCTCACCTGCGATATCCGGGTCAGTTAATACCGAGCCGAACGCACTCAATGCAACTGGCTCCTCGCCAAGCATCCAGCGTGCGATATCGAAATCGTGAATCATCATGTCGCGAAAGAGACCACCAGAGCGACGGATGTATTCGAGCGGCGGGGCCGCCGGGTCTCGCGATGTGATCACTACCTGTTCGACCTCACCGATTTCACCGGCATCAATCGCCGACTTGAGCGCGGCGAAGTGCGGGTCAAAGCGTCGGTTGAAGCCCACCATCAGCCGCGCGCCGGTCTGGGCCACCACGTCAAGGCAAGCGCGCACACGCGCGGCATCGAGGTCGATGGGCTTCTCACAAAAGATGGCTTTGCCAGCTCGCGCTGCATCTTCGATGAGATTTGCATGGGTGTCGGTCGGTGTGCAGATGATCACAGCATCTATGTCATCCGCCTGAATCAACTCGTCGACCTCCCCAATGCGGCAGCCGTAGGTCGAACTCAATGCTTCGGCCGCGGCGGGCATGGCATCGGCGACAGCCGTGAGCTGAGCAACATTGCTCGCGGCGACAGCGCGCGCGTGCACCTGCCCAATTCGCCCAGCACCGAGGACGGCGATACGGGATGTCATGCGGGTCTCTCCTCTGTGTCAACGTTCACCCAGGCACCGCTCGCGTGAGACGCGATCAGGGCATCAAGCACGCGGTGCACCGTGAGGCCGTGGGCAAAATCTGGCCACTGCGATACTCCGGCTTCAATGGCTGCGAGAAAGTCACGTTGTTCAATCGTGATTTGATCTTGGTACCCAGTGCCATGACCGGGCCCGAGACAGAAGGCTTCATAGTCGGGATGGGCCGGGCCTGTCAAAATCTTCTTGAAACCAGCCTCTGACGCAGGTGCGTCTCCACGGCACAACCAAATGGCATTCTGATCTTCTTGATCAAAGCGGATACTGCCTTCACTGCCGTGAATTTCATAGGCGTACCCCATCTTGCGCCCGTGGGCGACACGACTGGAGAGGATATGACCCATCGCGCCGTTTGCAAAGCGCACTAAGCACTGGGCCTGGTCGTCGTTGGTAACAGCCACGCCGCCGCGCGACGGGTGAACAGTTTGCAGGTCTGACACCACTGAGGTGATGTCACCACCGAGTGCAATCGCACAGTTGATCGCGTGCGGCGCGAGATCGCCAAGGTTGCCGTTGGCCATGCCTTCGGTTCGCCAGTTGGCAGGCACAGAGGCGTCGGCGAGAAAATCTTCGGTGTGTTCGATGCGCAAGTAATGCGGGGTGCCAATAGCGCCGTCTGCAACCAATTTACGAGCGAACTGCGTTGCCGGTGTGCGCACGTAGTTGAAGCCAATCATATTGACCACACCGCTCGCCAACGCGGCGTCTGCCATCGCTTGGGCAGCATCTGTGTTCTCGGCCAGCGGCTTCTCACAAAACACCGGCTTGCCAAGCGCAAAAGCGGCTTCGCTGATCGCGCGGTGTGTGTCTTGTTGGGACGCGATTACGATGGCTTCAACCGCAGGATCTGCGACCAGCTCACGCCAGTCACCGGTGCTGCGACTGAACCCCAAGCGCGCAGCCGCGGCCCGCGCACCGTCAGCCGAGCGGGTTGCAATCATTTCACAGCGCGGACGCAGCGCCGTGTTGAACACCGCCCCCACACATTGCAGCGCCACCGCGTGCGCTTTACCCATGTAGCCCGCGCC
>CALAMQ010000016.1 GCA_937925815.1 uncultured Granulosicoccaceae bacterium
GGTCGAGGTCAACAGTGTCGAGGACCCGCACTACCGCGTGGTGGTCGACTACTCGCGCGAGCTCGGTTCTGACAGCGTGACCGTCAACCTGCCACCGGCCGACGCCGCGCCACCAGCGCAGGGCTGATACCGGAGCGCAGCAAAACCGCAATCGGTAAATTGTGGTTGGTTAGGTGGGAGGTTGGCCGACTGAAGTCGTCCCTGCGGGTGGGGCCGCCTAGGTGGGGCCAAGCCGGCCATCCCGGTGTCAGGGCTGTATCGCGGTTGCGACAGCCTGCTTACGGGTTGTGATCGGCGATTCGCCGTGCTGGGCCGCGTAGGCACGGGTCAGGCTTGATATCTGTGGGTAGCCGCACAATGCGGCAATACGCGCCACCGGCCAATCGGTCTCAATCAGCAATTGGCGCGCTCGCTCGAGCCGCAGTTGCACGTAAACCATTTTGGGCGGTCGGCCCAGCTCCCGTTCGAAAAGCCCGCTGAGACCGCGCGTGCTCAGCCCGGCAAGCGTCGCCAACTGGGCCACCGTCAGCGGGTCCGCGAGGTGATTGCCCATGGCCGTCAGCACCCGTGCCACGCGGTCGTCGCGCAGACCGCGGGTGGTGTCGCGCGGCGGCCCGAGGCTGTCGGCCGGCACAAAATCAAACAATCGCGCCACCGCCTCAGCAAGGGGCCGGTCAACCCACAACCCGACCAGTGCCAGCATCATGTCCATCGCCGAGCCACTGCCGCGCGCGCTCGCGCGGTTGCGGTCGACCACCCAGCGACGGCGGCTCAACACCGCGTCGCGACAGCCCTCACCAAGGGTCTCGACGTCCTCAGCGTGCAGCGCAGTCTGGTAGCCGTTGTACAGGCCGGCCTCGGCCAGCAGCCGCACCGCACCATCAGCTGAGCCGATAAACGGTCGGTGGCGCCCTGCGCGAATCAGCGGGTGACGCGCTATGGGCAAGAGTTGCTCAACGCCATAGCTCGCCGCCACCAACAGCGGCGCCGCGTCGGCGGGCTCAAATGCCTTTTCAACTGGCACATCAAAACCTGCGGTGGTCGGCACCGGCTGGCCGTCGAGACTGCACAGACGGGTCTTGAAGCGCGGTTCGCCGAGCACGCGGTTGGCCGCGCGCAACGGTTCGCACAAAGCGGAGAGCAAAATCAGGTTGCTGCGCGGCAGCAACAGAAGATCAACGGTGAGTGGCGACTGCGACATCTGCTGATTATGTCAAATCGGCTTCCGAATTGGCAAAACATCCGCCGCCATTTACGCGCATGCTTTGGCCACACTGATCTGAGTCCAGACCCATGCCCCTGACACCAAACCGCGATGTGTTCATCACCTGCGCCGTGACCGGCTCGGGCTCCTCACAAGACAAGTCACCACACGTGCCGCGCAGCCCCGAGCAAATTGCCGCGAGTGCCATTGACGCGGCCAAGGCCGGCGCCGCCGTGGTGCACTGCCACGTGCGCGAACCCGACACCGGCGTGCCGAGCCGACGGCTCGAGCTCTACCGCGAAGTCACCGAGCGCATCCGCGAGAGCGATGTCGACGTGGTGCTGAACCTCACCGCCGGGATGGGCGGCGACATGGTGTTCGGCGGCGATGAATCCCCGCTGCCACTCAACGACGCCGGCACCGACATGATTGGTGCCAGCGCGCGCGTTGCGCACATCAAAGAATGCCTGCCGGAAATTTGCACACTTGATTGCGGCACGATGAACTTCGCCGAAGCCGACTACGTGATGACCAACACGCCGGGCATGCTGCGCGCGATGGGCCGGATGATGACCGAGTGCGGGGTCAAGCCCGAAATTGAAGCCTTCGACACCGGCCACTTGTGGCTCGCCAAACAGCTGGTCCACGAAGGTGTACTCGATTCCCCGGCGCTGGTGCAGTTGTGCATGGGCATACCCTGGGGTGCGCCAGACGATCTCAACACCTTTATGGCGATGGTCAACAACGTGCCAGACGACTGGACCTTCTCCGCGTTCTCGATCGGCCGCAATGAAATGCCCTACGTTGCGGCGAGTGTGCTCGCCGGCGGCAACGTGCGCGTTGGCCTCGAGGACAACCTCTACTTGGAGCGTGGGGTGCTCGCGACCAACGCGCAACTGGTCGAACGCGCCGCCACCGTCATTGAAAACCTCGGTTCCCGTGTGATTGGACAAGCCGAGGTTCGCAAGCAACTCAACTTGCAAAAACGCGCGCCACTCAGCGCATGAACCAGCGGGTTCTGATCACCGCCGGCGCGAGCGGCATTGGGGCCGCGGCCGCACGCGCGTTCAGCGCAGCTGGCGACACAGTTGCCATATTCGATGCTGACAAGGAGGCAATCAACGCCTTTGCCGCAGCTAACCCGAAGATCCAATGTCATCACGGCGACGTCACCGACGAGAACTCAGTCAACATGCTGTTTGACACCGTCTGCGCTGACATCGGCGGCGTTGACGTGGTGTGGGCCAACGCCGGTATTGCAGGGCCAACCGGGCCAATCGAAACCTTGGAACTCAGCGACTGGCGCGACACCTTGTCAGTCAACCTCGACGGCGCGTTTTTAACCGCGCGGCGCGCGGCACCGCTGCTCAAAGCACAAGGTCACGGACTGCTGTTGTTCACAAGCTCCAGTGCCGGCTTGCACGCCTACCCCAACCGCTCACCCTATGCCGCGGCCAAATGGGCGATCACGGGCTTGACCAAAACACTTGCCATGGAGCTCGGGCCGTACGGCGTGCGCGTCAACGCGATTGCCCCGGGCGCAGTACAAGGCGACCGCATGGAGCGCGTGCTGGCAGCCGAGGCCAAAGTGCGTGGCGTGGACATCGACACAGTGCGTGAACTCTATGTCAAAGGGGTTGCGATGCAGACCTGGGTTGACGCCGAGGACATCGTCAACACCGCACTGTTTCTCGCAAGTGACGCGGGATACAAGGTCAGCGGACAGGTACTGAGCGTCGATGGCTACACTGACACCATCAGTCCCTATTGAGACACGGCAATGAAGACAATCGGTTTGATTGGCGGCATGAGCTGGGAGAGCACGGCGCTGTATTACCAGTGGCTCAACGAAGGCGTCAAAGCCCAACTAGGCGGCTTGCACAGCGCCAAAATTGTGCTGGTGAGCGTGGATTTCGCTGAGATTGAAGCCCTGCAACACGCGGGAGACTGGGATGCAGCCGGTGATATTCTCGCCACAGCCGCGCGTTCGTTGGACGCAGCAGGTGCCGAGCTGATACTGATTTGCACCAACACCATGCACAAGGTCGCGCCGGCAGTTGAATCTGCGACATCGGTGCCGCTGCTGCATTTGGCAGACAGCACCGCTGAGCGACTGATCGCCGCAGGCGTTAAACGTGTTGGCTTGCTCGGCACCGCCTTCACGATGGAACAGGATTTTTATGTTGGCAGGCTGCGAGAGCGCCACCAGCTCGATGTCGTCGTACCAACTGCCGAGCAACGAGCGGCGGTGCACCGCATTATTTACGACGAACTCTGTCTCGGGGAGATCCGTGATGCCTCACGCACAAGCTACCTCGACATCATCGCATCCATGCACGCCAACGGCTGTGAAGCCGTGATACTCGGCTGCACCGAGATCACCCTACTGGTCAAACAGCACCACACCCCTGTGCCGTTGTTCGACACCACCGCTATCCACGCCGAGGTCGCGCTAGAGCGTGCCATCAACAGCTGAGAGATATGTGCCCATGACTATCCCCATTCACAAAGCCGCGATCATCGGCGGCGGCGTCATCGGCGGCGGCTGGGCCGCACGCTTCGCGCTCAACGGTTGGCAGGTCGCAGTCTACGACCCCGACCCCGAGGCCAGACGCAAACTCGATGAGATTCTCGCCAACGCCCGCGCTGCCCTGCCCGCCGTGCTCGATTCAACCCTGCCGCCCGAAGGAGAGGTGCAGATTGTGGAGAGCGTCGAGGCGGCTGTGACAGAGGCGGCATGGGTACAAGAGAGTGTGCCCGAGCGGCTCGAGATCAAGCACAAGGTGTTTGCCGAGATCGCGCGCTTCACGTCACCCGACTGTGTTGTCGCCTCGAGCACCTCTGGCTACAAGCCCACCGATTTGCAAGCCGGGTCACCCCGACCGGAACAACTGATCGTCGCCCACCCTTTCAACCCGGTGTACCTGCTGCCGTTGGTTGAAGTGGTTGCCGGCGAGGCAACATCCCCTGAGACCACCGAACGCGCCAAAGCCCTGCTCACCTCGCTCGGCATGAAACCGCTGGTGGTGCGCAAGGAGATCGACGCCCACATCGCCGACCGCTTTCTCGAGGCGGTCTGGCGCGAGGCATTGTGGTTGGTCAAAGACGGGGTTGCCACCACCGAGGAAATTGACGACGCCATCCGCTACGGCTTCGGGCTACGCTGGGCGCAGATGGGGCTCTTTGAAACCTATCGCGTGGCCGGTGGCGAGGCGGGCATGGCGCACTTCATCGCGCAGTTCGGCCCCTGTTTACAGTGGCCGTGGACCAAGCTGATGGACGTGCCGGAACTCACCGATGAATTGGTGCAAACCATCGCCGACCAATCCGACGCCCAATCCGGCGCACACAGCATCCGCGAGCTCGAGCGCATCCGTGACACCAACCTTGTCGGCATCTTGCGCGCACTGCGCACCACCAATTACGGCGCGGGTCGCGATCTCAACACCTGGGATGCGCAACTCGAGGGAGACAACACGTGAACTTCGGCCTCACAGATGAGCAGCAACTGATTGTCGACACCGTCCGCAGCTTTGTGGAAAACGAAATCTACCCCTTTGAGGCTGAGGTCGACAAAGCTGGTGAAGTGCCGCATGAGCTTGCGCAGTCGATCATGCAAAGGTGCAAAGACATCGGCTTTTGGGCTTGCAACATGCCCGAATCGGTGGGCGGCGGCGGACTCAATCACCTCGACTTCACCTTGGTTGAGCGCGAGCTTGGGCGCAGCAGCATGGCGCTCAACCACTTTTTTGGCCGGCCCTCGAACATCCTCATGGCGTGCGAAGGCGAGCAGATCGAGAAGTACTTGATGCCCGCCGTGCGCGGCGAGCGCTTTGACGCGCTTGCGATGACCGAGCCGGACGCGGGATCGGATGTGCGCGGCATGAAATGCAGCGCCAAGCTCGACGGCGGCGACTGGGTAGTCAACGGCAGCAAGCACTTCATTTCGCACGCCAACGTCGCAGATTTCGTGATCACCTTTATCGCCACCGGTGAAGAAGACACGCCCCGCGGCAAGAAAAAGAAAATCACCTGCTTCTTGGTAGACCGTGACACACCGGGCTTTGACATCTTGCCGGGATACAACTCGGTCTCACACCGCGGGTACCAGAACTGCATTTTGAGTTTCAAGGATTGCCGCCTGCCGGCAGGCCAAATCCTCGGCGAGTTGCACGGCGGTTTCGACATCATGAACACTTGGCTCTATGCCACGCGGTTGACCGTTGCCGCGATGAGCGTCGGGCGCGCGCGCCGGGCCTTTGAGCTGACCCTGCCCTGGTGCGCCGAGCGCGAGCAGTTCGGCCAGCCTATTGGCAAGTTCCAAGGGGTGAGCTTCCAGCTTGCCGACATGATCACCGAGATCGACGCCGCCGACTGGCTCACCCTCGCCGGCGCCTGGCGCCTCGACCAGGGCCTGCCCGCCAACCGAGAGATCGCGAGCGCCAAAGTGCACGCCACCGAGACCCTCGCCAAAGTCACCGACACCTGTATCCAACTGCACGGCGGCATGGGACTCATGGACGACTTGCCGTTCGAGCGCTTTTGGCGCGACGCGCGCGTCGAGCGCATCTGGGACGGCACCAGCGAGATCCAGCGCCACATCATCAGCCGGGATCTGTTGCGGCCGTTGGGGGCGTGATGCGTGACCCAAGCGCCAAACCAGACCATGGTCATGCGCGATGGGTCGGTATGGGTTTGCACCTTAGTGTTTAAGCGCATGTTCGGTGATGGCCTGGGGTATGCGCGAGACTGAAGTCTCGCCTACAGGTGTTCTTGTGATTTTTCCAGAGTGGCTGTGGCGCTCTCACCCTCTGACGGTGATGGGTGTTGACGGGCGCCGATGGCTCCGACACTCTGACCGCCTTACTGACACACAGAGTTCTCTCCCATGCGCTATTTACACACCATGGTGCGCGTTGCCGATGTCGAGGCGTCGCTTGCGTTTTACAGCGGCGTGCTCGGTCTGGTCGAAACCCGGCGCACCGATTACGAATCCGGCCGTTTCACGCTGATTTTTCTCGCGGCACCTGATGACGAAGCCAACGCCACTGCCAAGCGCGCGCCTGAGCTGGAGTTAACTTACAACTGGGACCCGGAGGAATACACCGGAGGCCGGAACTTTGGTCACCTCTGCTACGAAGTCGACGACGTCTACGCGTCGTGCGAGAAAGCGATGGCTGCTGGCATCGAGATCAACGTGCCGCCGCGCGACGGTCGCATGGCATTCTTCCGCTCGCCCGACGGCATCTCAATCGAACTGATCCAGGCCGGCGAGCCACGCGAACCGGCCGAACCCTGGGTGTCGATGCCAACCGTTGGCAGTTGGTAGCACCGCATCAACCAATGAACGCCAAGGCCGTTCTGATGTGCGCTTGCGCCCACTGGGTGCGGCGCGCGTCGGCCGGCCGCCAGCCGGCGAGAAAGCGCTGATAATCCGCCCAGGCAACCGGCCACAGCGCGCGCCACTCCCGCTCCAGAGACTGGCCATCAACCTTGACGTCGCACGCTGCTAGCAAGCGCGCGAAATACCGGTCGAGCAAGCGATCAGCGTGCATCACGAGTCCAGGTTCATCGAGCGCGCTTGCAAAGAGCGTCACCAAATCGCGCACCCCGACCCCGCCACCAACGTACTGAAAATCGACCGCTGCAACCTGTGTTGTCTGCGGATCAAAACAGAAATTGGCGGTTTTGGCGTCACCGTGCACCAGCGTTTTCCAACGCGCGGCACCGAGCGCATGATCAATGTCCACCGCGTGGGTTTTGAGCGGTCCTGCGGCCATTGCGCGCCACTCGGCCGCCCGCGTCCCAAAGTGCCAGTAACACCCCACTGGCCACAGGCCATCTGGATGCGCGCCGAGGTGCTGGGCGTGAAACGCGGCTAGCCAATCCACGCAGGCTTCGAGCGCTGGCAGGTCCCCATCCGCTGCCTGCTCTGTAAATCCAGACGCCACGAGATCCTCGAGCAACAGGCACAGGCCACCGTTCGCAAGATCACTCGCGTGCGCAAGACAACGCGCCACGCGCGGGGATACAGCTAGCGTGTGCGCCCAATCGCGGTAAAACGCTGTCTCAACCGCGTAGGACCGGAGCTTGCGTGCGTGGCTCACACCGCTGCCGTCACCCGTTGGGGCCTGCGGTGGCGCGATCCATTTCAGCACCGCGTGTGGGGTCTCGCCGCCGGGTAGGTGCACGCGGCGCAACTCCCCATAGCCGCGCCACAGCGACTGCACCCGCTCGCCAACGGTCGGTCTCGACCTCAGCGCCAGGTCGGTGCTGTTGAGCCAGGCTTGCATGTCGTTGATAAGCATTGTTTTTTCTTTCACGCTGACAAGTCATGGGGTGCTTGTCACACACCAAGGGCGCGATGAGCAGCAAGTGTCAAGAAATGTAAAGGCACCGCGCGGAGGTCAACCAACTCAACCGGTATGCGTTGTGCCACCTAACAACCCGATTCAGCGCTCTTGGCGCACTGACACCACACGACGGCCTTATGCTCAGAGTCTATCCGCTGTACACCGCTTCACAGAATTCAATCACCGGGCCGCTGCGCACCGCGATCACACTCGCAGGCATATTGGCACTGACAGCCTGCGCAGAACAGGGCACAGGTGACACCGTTGCAGAGACTGCACTCGACGCGACACTGCAGCAAGCCATCGCCGAACACAACCTGAGAACAGACCCCACTGCCGGACGCAATTTGCCACAGATCACCGACCCTCTGCCGCAACTTGGCAAAGAGCTGTTTTTCTCAAAAGCGCTTGGAGGCGGTTTTGACGCCGCTTGTGTCTCCTGCCACCACCCGGCACTCGGCGGTGCCGACAACCTGTCCCTGTCTGTTGGCATCGGCGCCGTGAACCCCGATCTGCTCGGCCCAGGCCGCGTCCACGCGGGCGGCTTGCCGCTGGTGCCGCGCAATGCCCCCACAGTCTTCAACGCCGGTCTCTGGGACACCGGTTTGTTTTGGGATTCTCGCATTGAAAGCCTGGACAAGACTGCCGGCACCAACGGCGCGGACAGCGGTATCCACACGCCCGACACCTTGCTCGGCACCTCTGATCCCGGCGCCGGACCAAACCTTGTGACTGCGCTGGCGCATTTCCCTGTCACCAGCGACGTGGAAATGAAAACAGCCGACTTCGAGTCCGGCGCCACCAACGAAACGGTGCGTGACCACCTCGCCGCCCGCCTTGGCAACTACGGCGTTGGCACCGGGGAGCTCGCGGTAAACACTTGGCTGCCTGCGTTTCAATCGGCTTTTGGCAGCAACGCCAGTGCGACAGAATTGATTACCTTTGACAATATCGCGCTCGCACTCGGCGAGTACCAGCGTTCGATGGTGTTTATCGACAGCCCCTGGCAGCGCTACATCA
>CALAMQ010000017.1 GCA_937925815.1 uncultured Granulosicoccaceae bacterium
CGACCGCGCAGGCATCACCGAAATCGCCACCGGCGGTGCGCGCATGGTGCAAGAACTCGCCGCGCGCCAGAGCGAGACCGAGTGGGTCTTTCAATACTCGCCAGAGAGCTTCACCGGCACCGAGCTCGACTACTCGCTCGAAATCTGCAATGCGGTCACCGAGATCTGGCAGCCGACCGCAGACGCACCGTGTATTTTGAATTTGCCGGCCACAGTCGAAGTCTCCACGCCCAACGTCTACGCGGATCAGATCGAGTGGATGAGCCGCCAGCTCGACCGGCGCGATGGCGTGATTCTGAGCCTGCACCCTCACAACGACCGCGGCTGCGCCGTTGCCGCCACCGAGCTTGGCTTGATGGCAGGCGGGCAGCGGGTTGAAGGCACACTCTTTGGCAACGGCGAGCGCACCGGTAACGTCGACATCGTGACCTTGGCGATGAACCTCTTCACCCAGGGCGTGGACCCAGAGCTCGACGTGCGCGACGTCTTCCACATCATGCGCACGGCGGAGCATTGCAACCAATTGCCAGTGCACCCGCGCCACCCCTACGCCGGTGAACTGGTGTTCACAGCCTTCTCCGGCTCGCATCAAGACGCCATCAAAAAGGGTTTGACGGCACGCGAGAGCGATCTCGAAGCCGATCCGAGCGCTGCGTGGGATGTGCCGTACCTGCCGATTGACCCAAGTGACCTTGGACGCAGTTATGAAGCGGTCATCCGCGTCAACAGCCAGTCAGGCAAGGGCGGGGTGGCGTTCATCATGGAGCAGGACCACGGCCTCGAACTGCCGCGCCGCTTGCAGATCGAATTCAGCCAAGTGATCCAGTCGGAGACCGAATCCTCCGGCAGCGAGATTGATTCGGCGAGCATTTGGGCGGCCTTCTCAAGCGCCTACCTCGACGACAACGGCCCCTTGATGTTCGTCGACCACCTGACCAAACCCGAAGGTCAGGACGCAGCCATGCGGGAAATCGAGGCGCAAATTCGGATCAACGGCGAGGTTCGGCGTATCCTCGGCACCGGCAATGGCCCGATTGACGCCTATGTGAACGCACTCAAGCAGTACTTTGGCTGTGACATTCGCGTGGTGGACTACCACCAGCACGCGACCTCGCACGACAGCGCAGCGCGCTCGGCGTGTTTCGTTGAAGTGCAGGGCGGTGGCAATGACACAATCTACGGGGCCGCGCTGCATGAAAATATCGTCACAGCCTCACTGATGGCGGTGACCAGCGCCGTCAACCGTGCCGCTAAAGTTGGCTTGGTCACGCTCAGCTCACGCTGATCCCAACACCTCGAGCCAACCGGCTCAGGGCTGTCACGACACGTCGCCGCCATTCGCGGCGGCGCGGTTATCGGCCGGTTGTGCGCGATCTTTAGGTGTGAATCCTGCAACGGATCATGCGATACCTAAATACCGCGTGAACGCCCGTGAAAACTGCTCAATCGTCCCTGCGCCAATGTGTTCTGGCCACTTCCTTGTCCGCGCTGCTCGCCAGCTGTGGTGGTGGCGGAAGCGGCATCCAATCTGACGCTGCCACCTTGCACAGCGGGGTGTTGCTCGACAGCGCGGTATCAGGTGTGCATTACGACGATTCGCTGACCGGCCTGGATGGGCGCTTTTTCTACTTCACTGGTGACACGCTCCGCTTTCACCTCGGGGGCATCGAACTCGGCACAGTCTCAGGACGGGCCCAGGTCACACCCTACGATCTCGCCGGCAGCCACGACGACTACCTCTACGACCGCGCCACACGCATCGCGCGCCTGCTGCAGTCGCTCGACAGCAATGGCAACCTCGCGGACGGGATTCAAATTTCAGACGCAACCCGCAACCTTGCGACCAACGCCAGCCTCGACTGGACGCTGAGCTCCGCCAACTTCGAACGAGCGGCAGGCGACTTGGTGTTCGACCTCACCAGCGGTCAAGGCGCGCTGGTCTCAGCTGCCGACGCACGCTTGCATTTGCACAACACGCTCACCAGCACAGTTGAGTCGTGCAGCGTGTTGGCGTTGAACACCGCGCAGTTTCAAATTGGCAACGCGCGTTGTCTCGACCGCGCGCGCATGGTCAGCTGGCTCGAAGACGTGCAGCCGCGCGAGACAGCACTCGATGCCGCGTTGGATGCGCTGGGCACCGGTGGGGACGCAATGTCAGCACTTGATCAACTGGTGGCGCTGGTGCCGGCAGCGGTGTCGTCTGCGACCGCCGACGAACTCGAAGCGTTTGCAGCGTGGGTCGCTGAGCGCATCGCCGGTGACAACGCAAGCCTGCGCGACCTGCTTGGCGAATACCTCGGCATTCGCTATGTTGCGCGGGTTTACGGCGAGACGGTTTGCGCCGATCCCTGCAGCGAACCGACCGCCGATGACGTGGTGCAGAGCCTGAGCGCAATGCAGCAAAGCGCAACGGCCAACAGTTGGCGGCGCGCGCTCGCCGAGGCCCATGTTGCGCGCAGCGTCGCGCAAGTGTGGTTGTCCTACGGCTTTAACCGTGACGCGTTGCTCGCAGCCTACTCACTCGACTCCCTGCGCGACCGCACGCCATTTCTCGAAGACGTCGCGATCTCTCTGGGTTACGCCTCCGCTGACTACCGCGTCGACGTGGTCGATGCGTGGACGGCGTCGTTGCTGGGTCTAAACGACACGGCGCTGGCATTGCGTGGCAGTTTTGATGGCAGTGATGCCACCTTCACCGATGACGCGAGCGGCGTCGGTGTCAGCGGCGTGACCTACGACTCGCTGATTATCGGCAATGACGTGACCTTCACGGTGCGTGGCAGCGGCTTGGGTGCCAGTTTGGAGCTTGCGCTTGACGGCTGCTCGGCGGCGCTACTCGGGGGTGGCAGTGCGAGTGAACGCGTGTTCAGTTGTGAACTGACGGGCGCCAGTGGCTGGCGGACGGTTGAGATACGCGATGGTCTCGACGGCAGCACCTTGCATGTATTCAGCGTCTACGTTCAAGCCAACGAGGCTGACACGGTGGCTGACGACGATATTATTGAAGATGAGCCCACCAACGACGAGCCGCTCGACGACACAGGCTTTGCCCTGACCAGCGTGACGCCGACATCCGCTGAGCTTGGCAGCGTGAGCGCCTTTGTTCTGCGCGGCACGGGCTTCACCTCTGACACAGCCGTGACATTAAACGGGTGCACAAGCCTGACGGTGACGTCGCAAAACGCTTCCGTGATTCGCTTCAGTTGTACACCAGGTGGCACCAGCGGCAACCGCGCGCTGGTGGTTGAGCAAGGCACGGTCCGCGACAACACCTTGCGGGTGGCCTTCAGCGACGCCCCTGCTGTGATCGACAGTATCACCCCAACCGCAGCAACCCAGGGCGAGCGCCAAGTTTTTACGGTCTCCGGTGAGAATTTACACACCGGGCTGAGCTACAGCCTCGACGGCTGTACCGGTATGACAGTGCTCTCAGGTGCCACTGACACGCAGCAGCGTTTTCGTTGCACGCCCGCTGACGCAGGGGCACTCAGTGGCAGTGTGCTCGACGGCAGCACCGTGCTGCACACTTTCAGTGTCTCTGCAGAGGCCGCCGTTGAGCCGGTGGTCACGTCAGTTTCGCCAGAGACAGGCGGGATGCTCTCTGCACTTGAAATCGTCGTGACCGGGACCGACTTGCCCGATTCCCTGTTGGTTGAACTCGACAACTGCAGCGCCATGAGCACTGTGTCGCAAAGCGCGACCTCACAAGTATTCAGCTGCCAACCGGCCGAGGCCGGCACGCAGAGCGGCAACGTGGTGGTGGACAACGCGATTCTCGAGAGCTTCTCGGTTGAAATCGTCGACGACCGAATCACTGTGAGCGAGGTGCGCCCCGGCGCGACTCGCCTTGGTGCGATCACTACTTTCACCGTCTCCGGTGAATCGCTGCCGACGAGCCTCACGCTCGCGATTGAAGATTGCGATGAGTTGCAAGCACTGGGTGGCAGCACCGTTCGTCGGCAGTTTCGCTGCACCCCGACAGGCGCGCTCGGCGAGCGTGCGGTAGAGGTACTGTCTGATGCCGCCAGCACAACACCGATCTACACCCACACGATGGTGGTTGCCGGTGACGGGCCGCTTGTCACCAGCGTCTCTCCGACTCAGGCCACGGTTGGGCGCACCACAACCTTTACCGTTGTCGGTCAATCTCTGCCAACGCAGCTGAGTTTCCGCATGACCGGCTGCACCGTTTCGAGCACGGGCACGCCGACGGCGTCAATTCACCAATTCCGGTGCACCTTGAGCGGCAACGGTGGCGAGCGCACGGCGACGGTTGTTGAGACACAGACTGGCACCACACTCTACAGCTTCAAAGTGGCGGTGAATGCCGCAACCTAGCTTGCGGCAAGCGTTCCAGACAGGTAGCGTGGCGCGCTGACATTCTCAGTTGGTCGCGTCCATGGGCAATCGCCTTTCAAAGATTTACACCCGCACCGGCGACGCCGGTGACACCGGTCTCGGCGACGGCAGTCGCGTTGGCAAAGACACACCTCGCGTGTGCGCCTATGGCACTGTCGATGAACTCAACAGCACCTTGGGTTTGTTGCGCACAGAGTCGGGCCCAACCGTGTGTGCGGGTGCGCTCGATCACATCCAGCATCATTTGTTCGACCTCGGCAGTGAGCTCTGCGTGCCCGGGTACGCAGTGCTAACAGCCGATCACGTGAGCTGGCTTGAGAGCGTGCTCGATCACCTCAATGAATCCTTGCCCTACCTCGAAGAGTTCATCCTGCCCGGTGGCACCCGTGGTGGGGCGATCTGCCACATGGCGCGCACCCAGTGCCGCCGCGCCGAGCGCGACGTGGTGGCGCTCGGTCGTGACGCCGATCTGCCACCACACGCTGCGCGTTACTTGAACCGTCTGTCAGACCTCTTATTCGTGATGTCGCGCCACTATGTGTTGCATCAGGGTGGGGAAGAGGTGTTGTGGAAAAAGGCGCGCCCGCTGCCAGCAGTTGAGGACATGACGTGAGCGATTCCAAGCTCGAACGAAGCTGGCGGCGCGAGGACTTTCCGTTTCGCCGTCAGTTGCAGACGCGCTGGCGCGACAACGACCGCTACGGCCACATCAACAACGCTGTTTACTACACGCTGTATGAGCAGATCCTCATGGGTTACCTCGAGGAGACCGCAGCGCTGGATCTCGACGCTCACGGCCTGCGTTGTTATACCGTGGAAAATGGCTGCCGCTACCACAGCGCGCTGGTTCACCCGTGCGCCATCGAGGCGGGACTGAGGGTGTCGAGAATTGGCCGTTCTTCGGTGCGCTACGAGCTCGCCTTGTTCGCCGCTGGCGACGACGCGGTGCGCGCAACCGGTCACGTGGTTGATGTGTTTGTCGACGCCGAGTCCGAGCGCCCGGCGGAATTGCCCAGTGCTGTTCGCGACGCGCTGGCACCGCTGATAGCCAACGACAGTGCCTGACAGGCCGCTGCCATTTGGCGCGATCTTCGACGCTGCGGTGGTCGACGGCGGGCGCGGTACCTTGCTGCGGTTACGCAGTGCGCTCGACGCCTTGGAGGCTCGCGCAACCTGGACACGTGCACTGTTGGATGCGCCGTCGCCCAGCTGCTCTGACGCCTTGATTGCCGAGCACGAAAACCTGATCACCGCGTTGGCACACTTCGGTGATCGGGGCCGCGCGGCTTGTGCTTGGCACCGTTTGGTTCGGTGGCTGGCGGTGGTGGAGCGCGGGGGCTCAGACACCAGCGCGCTGAACGCGCATCAGTCGCTGG
>CALAMQ010000018.1 GCA_937925815.1 uncultured Granulosicoccaceae bacterium
AGAAATGGGGCACCTTGCAGAAGGTGTTGTCGAGCCAATCGCGCCTCGAACGCATCGTCGACGACATCCTGCTCGACATGGACACCAAAGCACGGTTGATGGACGGCCGGGGCAACGCCATGCTGGTGTGCGCGAGCATCTACCAAGCGTGCAAGGTGTACGAACTCTTCGACAAAACTGACCTGCGTGGCAAGTGCGCGATCGTCACAAGCTATCTGCCCTCACCCGCCGACCTCAAAGGCCAGACCTCAGGCGAGGGCCTGAGCGAGCAATTGCACCAGTACGAGATCTACCAGAAGATGCTCGCGGACTTCTTTGAAGTGCCGCCGACGGACGCCATCAACCGCGCCGAGGAATTTGAAAAGCGGGTCAAACAGCGGTTCAAGGACGAGCCGGGCCAAATGCGGCTCTTGATTGTGGTCGACAAACTGCTGACCGGCTTTGACGCGCCCTCTGCAACCTACCTCTACATCGACAAGAAAATGGCCGATCACGGGCTGTTTCAGGCTATCTGCCGGGTCAACCGTCTCGACGGCGATGACAAGGAATACGGCTACATTGTCGACTACAAAGACCTCTTCCACAGCCTGGAGTCGTCTATCACGGACTACACCAGCGGCGCGTTCGATGCCTATGACGCGAGCGACGTCGCGGGCCTGCTGACCGACCGTCTAGAAAAGGGCCGCGAGACGCTGGACACCGCGCTGGAGACCGTGCGCGCCCTCTGCGAACCGGTCATGCACCCACGGGAGCTGATCGACTACCAGCGCTATTTCTGCGGCGATGTGCAGGACGCCGACGCCTTGCGCGCCAACGAAGCCAAACGGGTCGCCTTGTACAAGGACGTCGCAGCGCTGGTCCGCGCCTACGTCAATATTGCCAATGAATTGTCTGACGCTGGATACAGCGACGGCGAATCTCGTTCGATCAAGGAAGAGGTCGACCACTACAGCGCCATGCGCGATGAAATCCGACTGAGTTCGCGCGACAGCGTGGACATGAAACTCTACGAGCCCGCGATGCGGCGCATGCTCGACACCTACATCCGCGCTGACGATAGCGAGAGACTGGTCGACTTTAACCAGCTGGGCCTCGTTGAGCTGGTGATTTACAAGTCGCAACAGCTCCCAGCCCTGCCGGACACGGCCCCGGTGCCCGAAGCCATGGCCGAGACCATCGAGAACAACATCCGCAAGGTGATCATCGACGGCCAACCGATCAACCCGAAATACTACGAGCGCATGTCGGAGCTGCTCGACGCGCTGATCACCCAGCGTCGCGACGGCGCCAAGGCCTACGCCGCCTATCTCGAAGCGGTCAAGGCACTGGCCGAACAAGTCGAGTCTCCAGGCGGGACTCCCGAGCATCACCGATACCCGGACGGCATCAACACTCGCGCCAAGCAATCGCTCTACGACAACCTCGACCAGAACGCCGATCTGGCATGTCGAATCGATACAGCCGTGCGCGAAACCAAAAGAGCTGATTGGCAATCCAACCGTTTCAAGACCCGCGAGGTAGAGCGTGCGGTGCGTGAGCAAGTCGGCGAATACAAGGTGGACGTCGCGCAGGTGATGGAAATCATCAAGAACCAGCGAGAATACGACTGATGGCGGTCGCTGATACACCCGCGGCACGCACTCGACTCACCGTTGACGGCATGACGGTGACAGTCACCCGCAAGAATATCCGCAATCTCCACCTCGCGGTGCACCCACCCGCTGGGCGCATCACGGTGTCAGCGCCCTTGGCCACCACCGACGACAACGTGCGTTTGGCAGTGGTGTCGCGTTTGCAATGGATCAAAAAACAGCAGCGAGAATTTGAAGCACAACCGCGGCAGTCCGCACGACAGTACGTATCCGGCGAATGCCATTATGTGTTTGGGCAACGCTGCCGGTTAAGGCTGATCGAGCACGGTCTGACCAGCCGTATCGAATTGCATCGCTCGGGCAAGCTAGAGCTGCACGTACCACCGAAAACGCCAGTTGAAAAACGTGGCCGCGTCCTCGACAACTGGTACCGTCGCAAATTGAAAGCCCGGATCCCGCCACTACTCGAAAAGTGGCACCCGGTTATCGGTCTTGAAGCAGCAGACTGGGGCGTCAAGAAAATGAAAACCAAATGGGGCAGCTGCAACCCGGATCACAGGCGTATCTGGCTCAACCTGGAGCTCGCTAAAAAGCACCCGCATTGCCTTGAATACATCGTGGTTCACGAGCTAACCCACTTTCGCGAGCGGCACCACAATGACCGCTTTCGCACGCTGATGGACAGCTACCTGCCGGATTGGCGTGAGCGACGCAAACTGCTTAACCGCTCGCCGCTGGCCCATGCCGACTGGCAGTACTGATACGCACCGATACAGGATACGCTCTTGGTGCAATCCGGGAGTGAATCCACGGCGGGACCAGTCCATCGCGCGACACCCTCACACCGTCGCGCCGATCTGCCAGGGCACGAATTCAAAGTCGCCAAGGCCATAGGCCTCCGAATGCGACTGCTCACCAGAGGCCACACGCAAAAGCAACTCGTAGATCTCAGCGCCGACGGCCTCGACTGAGACACCGGCGGATAAGACCCGCCCCGCGTCCACGTCCATGTCGTCGGACTGGCGCGCGTACATCTGGCTGTTGCTCGAGATTTTGATGCAGGGCGCGGGCTTGGAGCCAAAGGCGGAGCCACGCCCGGTGGTGAAGGCAACCAGATTGCAGCCGCCGGCAATTTGGCCGGTGACTGACACCGGGTCGTAGCCGGGCGAATCCATAAACGCAAAGCCCGGTTCTGTGACCTGCTCGGCGTAGTGGTACACACCGGTCAACGGCGAGGTGCCGCCTTTGGATGCCGCACCGAGCGACTTTTCCAAGATGGTGGTCAATCCCCCTTTTTTATTGCCCGGACTTGGATTGTTGTCCAGCGTGCCGCCGTTGCGAGCGGTGTATTCCTCCCACCAACTGATGCGCTCGAGCAGTTTCTCACCCACCTCTCGGCTGACCGCCCGGCGCGTTAGCAGGTGTTCGGCGCCGTAGATCTCAGGCGTCTCAGCCAGCACACCCGCACCGCCCTGGGCAACTAACAAATCGCAAGCATGGCCAAGCGCTGGGTTGGCGGTCATACCCGACCATGCATCAGACCCCCCGCACTGCAACGCGACTTTCAGGGCTGACGCCGGACACGGCTCGCGCTCGACGGCATTCGCCAGCGGCAACATCGCGCGCACAATCTCAACCCCCCTGTCCACTGTGGCACGAAGCCCAGCACAGTCTTGGATGTTCATCGCCTGGAATAACGGACCGCTCTCCAGACCGTAGCGTTCGAGCAATTTGTCGAGCTGTAACATCTCGCAACCAAGGCCCACCAACAACACACCGGCGTGATTGGGGTGTTGTGCGTAGCCGTGCATTACCCGGTTGAGCGCTTCAAACCCTTCTTGGCCAGACATCCCGCAACCGGTGCCGTGCACGTAGGCCACCACCCCGTCGACATTGGGGTAGTTTGCAAGTTCTGCCTCAGTGAAAGCGTTGGCAATGTGGCGTGCGGCGGTCGCTGAGCAATTGACCGACGTCAGCACAGCAATGTAATTGCGGGTGCCAACGCCACCGCCTGCGCGTTTGTACCCCATGAAGCTGTCACGCACGCTCGCGGCAGGCGGTGCGTTGCACGCGGTCGCAAACTCGTAGTCCGCGTCCACCGCCAAGAAGTCAAGGTTGTGAGAATGCACATGACTGCCCGCGGCTATGGCACCGCGCGCGGTACCAATGCGCTGTGCGTATTTGAACACCGCAGCACCGTCTTCGATGTCAGACACCGCAAGCTTGTGCCCAGCTGGCACGTCATCAACCGTGTTGACACCCGCGATTTCCTGACCAGCGCTCACCGCCTCAGTCACCGTGACAACGTTGTCGCCGTCGGCCAGTCGTACAAATTTTTCCACGTTAAGATTCAGTCCTGTTCAATTAAGCGCAAACCGACGCGTCGCCAGTCCAACGGTGCAAGGCGATATGCTCGCGCTCGCTGAGATAAGCCCGGGCCTTCGCCCAGGCTGCGTGCATGCTTTGCCAATCTGCAACCCCGGCCACCTCACCGCTTCGCACCACAAAACTTGGAAAGTGTGCGCGACCGCTGGCGTCCCCGAGTTTGTGGTATCGCAAATCAAATGACCAACGCACCGTGTCGCTGGTGTTGGGCAGAGAGGCGTGCGGAATCGACGGGTGCAGCAACACCAGCGATCCTTTAGGC
>CALAMQ010000019.1 GCA_937925815.1 uncultured Granulosicoccaceae bacterium
GCGTGAGATACCCGGACTTGCAAAACCGGATGAATTTGACCGCATAGCAGTGTGGTACGAGAGCTTGCACGCGGTCGGCTGCCACGGTGTCATCTTGCACGATTGCCTGAGCGATGCCTTCGTCGAGCAATGGACCAGCCCGCAGGTCAGCTTCCAATACTGGGAGATGAAGAGCCCGCGTTCGACAAACGACGAGCGCTATTACGCCTACTACCAGTATTTGCTCGACAACCCCGTGGTTCAGCGTGTTTTTTTGCTCGACCTTTTCGACGTGGAGTTTTATCGCGACCCGTTTTTGCTACTTGAAGACCCACGTTACGACTTCCTCTCCGGCGGAGATGAGGGTTTGTATAACGACGAGTTGGTGCAACGCAAAATGCTCAAGGCATACGGAAAAGCGCACTACAGCGACCGCATCAAGCTTCACGCCGGCACTTGCGGCGCGGTGCGTGACACCATGCTTGCGTTTTTGAAAGCGATGCTGGATGACTTTGATGCGCTGAGCGACGCCGGCAAGCTCGACAACCTCAACATGGCCGTGCACAACAAAAACGCCTACGACATGTTCGACGCGGAGCGCATTCTCTACGGCTACCCCTTAAACAGCCGTTTTAAAGCCTACGAAGGCACTGGCGATTTTGCCATTCGGCATAAATAGTGACCAATTAGGCCGCTGCAGTGCATCAGGTTACCCGTGATTTCACGTGGTATTTCGGGTCGCGCCAGCGTTCAGCACTGAGCACGTCTTCAAGAATTTTTGACGCTGCCACAACGTCATCATGATCCAAGTAGAGCGGGGTGAAACCGAATCGCATGATATTGGGTGCACGAAAATCCCCGATCACGCCGCGGTCGGCCAGCGCTTGTACAGCGGCGTAGCCCTGCTCAAAGGCGAATGACACTTGGCTGCCGCGTTGCTCGGGGTCGCGTGGTGACGCCAATGCAAGGCTGGGGCAGCGCCGCTCAACCTCCGCGATGAAAATCTCTGACAGCTCGATAGACGCGGCGCGTAGCGCGTGCATGTCAACGCCGGTCCACACGTCAAGGGCAGCATCAAGTATGGACAGCTGCACCACCGACGGGGTGCCAACGCGCAGGCGTTCGGTCGACTTGGCGGGCCGGTAGTCTCGCTCCATCGCGAAGGGTGCTTCGTGCCCGAGCCATCCGCACAGCGCAGGCTCAATGCTGTCGACAATGTCCGGTCTTGCGTAAATAAAGGCCGGTGCACCGGGCCCGCCGTTGAGGTATTTATAGGTGCAGCCAACTGCAAACTCTGCGTGTGAGCGCGCGAGGTCAACAGGCACGGCACCGGCGCTGTGGGCGAGATCCCAAATCATCACCGCACCTGCTGCGTGGGCTTTCTCGGTGATGGCCTGCATGTCGTGCAGGCGGCCAGTGCGGTAGTCGACCTGCGTCAGCATGACCACCGCTGTGTCTTTGTCGATAGCGTCCGCGAGGTCAGCGGGATCGGGGGTGCGAATCTGGTGGCCTTTGTCGAGGTTTTTTAGCAGGCCGTCTGCCATGTACAGGTCAGTTGGGAAGTTGCCGCTGTCTGAGAGGATGATCCGCCGGTCTGGCCGCATCCTTAAGGCCGCGTCCAGTGCTTGAAAGACCTTGATTGACAGGGTGTCACCGGTTGCAATGGAGCCCGGTGCCGCGCCAAGCAACGCGGCTATGCGGTCGCCAACCTGCGCTGGCAGCGCCATCCAATCAGCGGTGTTCCACGCGCGAATAAGCTCTTGCCCCCATTCTTCGGTGATCACCTTGGCGGCGCGCTCTGCCGCGCCCTTGGGCAGCGGACCGAGGGAGTTGCCGTCTAGATAAATCACACCTTTTGGCAGATCAAATAATTCTTTGCGGGGCAACATGCTGGTCTCCTGGTGATGTGACGGTGTGAGTGTCCGCTGGCGGTCGCGTGCGCAAGAGTCAGCCCGTTCGAACAGCGAGCTCAACACTGCAGGAGAACCTGCGCATGGCAGCACAGGCATTCTAGACTTGGCCGCGGCGCTCAGCCATCGCCGGTCTCGAAATGCAGTGGGTGGAGCGAAGTGGGGTCCGCTGAGCGTTGCTCGTCATCGAACCGCTCTTTCGGGTTCGAACCCTTTCTCTTGAGGGTGTGTCGCGTTGCTTTGCTGTTGTGTTGCCCGGTTGGTGGTGCGGGCTGGGGAGTTGGCGGAGAGAGAGGGAGTGACTCAGAAACGCTGGGGCGTTTCTTCGCCCTACGGGCGTCGCTGCGCTCCGTCCTCCGAGCGGTGCTCGTGGTGACTCGAAAACGCTAAGGCGTTTTCTCGCCCTTTGGGCGTCGCTGTGCTCCGTCTGCCGAGCTTCGCTCGTCATCGAACCCATTTGTTGGGTTCGAACCCTCTCTCTTGAGGGTGTGTCGCGTTGGTTGGCGTTTTAGGTAGCCCATTGGGTTGTGCGGGCTGGGGAGTTGGCGGAGAGAGAGGGATTGACTCGAAAACGCTAAGGCGTTTCCTCGCCCTACGGGCGTCGCTTTGCTCCGTCCGCCGAGCGGTGCTCGTGGTGACTCGAAAACGCTAGGGCGTTTCCTCGCCCTGCGGGCGTCGCGCTGCTCCGTCCCCCGAGCAGTGCTCGGGGTGATCTCGAAACGCTAGGGCGTTTCTTCGCCCTTTGGGCGTCGCTGCGCTCCGTCTACCGAGCTTCGCTCGTCATCGAACCACTCTTTCGGGTTCGAACCCTCTCTCTTGAGGGTGTGTCGCGTCGGTTGGCGTTTTAGGTAGCCCGGTAGGTTGTGCGGGCTGGGGAGTTGGCGGAGAGAGAGGGATTCGAACCCTCGATACGGGGTTACCGTATACACGCTTTCCAGGCGTGCTCCTTCAGCCACTCGGACACCTCTCCGTTACTGCGTGCTTTGGGCTGAGCAGACTTCGCAGTATAGCGATTTTTGATGTGGGTGTCTCGGGTGGACTCTGGTTGTTGAGATCCGTGGTTTTGGTTGCACCGCTCGGGAGTGACTCGGAAACGCTAAGGCGTTTCCTCGCCCTTCGGGCGTCGCTTTGCTCCGTCCAGCTGGCCGTTGGCCAGCTGTCGAACCCGCGATACGGGGTTACCGTATACACGCTTTCCAGGCTTGCTGTTATCGACACTCGGACGAATCGACGTGACTGCTGTGCTTTGGGCTGAGCAGACTTCGCGGTATAGCGATTTTGCCCTTTGTGTCTTTGGTGGGCCCTGGTCTTTGAGATCAGTTGTGTGAGTAAGAGCGTTTGTGCGTGAATCGGATCTGTTGGGGCGATCCTTCGCGCCGGGGTGTTGGGTTACTGCAACTTGTCTAGGGGCTTTTGGTCCATGCTTGTCGGCGGTGTGCGCGGTGTCATTCTTCAGCATTTTGGGTGAGTTTTTGTGAGCCAACTGGTTTTGATTCTCGGTGATCAACTGTCGCTCGGTATGTCTTCGTTGCGGGCGGCAGACCGCGTGCGGGATACGGTGTTTCTGGCGGAGGTGGGGGATGAGACTACCTACGTTAAACACCACAAGAAGAAGATTGCCTTCGTGCTGTCGGCGATGCGGCATTTCGCTGCAAGCCTTCGCGCGGACGGCTGGCAGGTGGATTACGTTGCGCTGGATGACCCGGACAATACCGGCAGCCTTGCGGGTGAGGTGGCGCGCGCCTGTCATCGACACGGGTGTGAAGCGGTCTCGATGACGCACGCGGGCGAGTGGCGGGTTCAGCGCGCTCTCGCTGACTGGTCGACGCAGTCCGGTGTGACATTAAACGTGCTCGATGACAACCGATTTGTTGCGAGCGCTGAGGATTTTGCAAGTTGGGCTGACGGGCGCAAGCAGTTGCGCATGGAGTATTTCTACCGCGACATGCGCAAACGCACTGGCTTGTTGATGGACGCGGGCAAGCCGGTTGGCGGCGCGTGGAATTTCGATGCAGACAACCGCAAGCGCGCGCCGTCTGACCTTGACCCACCGGCCATTCCACGGTTTGAGCCAGACGAGATCACTCGCGACGTATTGGCGCTGGTGGCAGCGCGCTTTGACGATCATGTCGGCGACCTTGAGCCGTTCCAGTTTGCAGTGACCACATCAGATGCCGAGCAGGCGTTTGCGCACTTTGTTGAACACGCGCTGCCGCACTTTGGCGACTACCAAGACGCGATGCTGCAGCGGCAACGTTTTTTGTATCACGCCGTGATCGCGTTGTATCTGAACGTGGGTTTGCTCGATCCGCTCGCGGTGTGCCGCGAGGTTGAGGCGGCGTACCACCGCGGCCACGCCCCCATTAATGCGGTTGAGGGATTTATTCGCCAAATCATCGGCTGGCGTGAATACGTGCGCGGCATCTACTGGCATTTCATGCCTGAGTACGTCACGCGCAACGCGCTTGGCGCATCGCGGTCGCTGCCGGCGCTTTACTGGACTGGCGAGACGGACATGGCGTGCCTGCGCTCTGCCATCACACAGACCCTCGAGGAGGGGTACGCGCACCATATTCAGCGGTTGATGGTCACTGGCAATTTTGCCTTGCTCGTGGGTGTCGATCCGCACGCCGTGCACGAGTGGTATCTCGCGGTCTATGTAGACGCCTATGAGTGGGTCGAGCTGCCAAACACCTTGGGCATGAGTCAGTTTGCCGATGGAGGGTTGCTTGGTTCAAAGCCCTATGCCGCAAGCGGCAACTACATCAACAAAATGTCTGATCACTGCAAGCACTGTCGCTTTGACGTCAAGCAGAAAACGGGTGACAAGGCGTGTCCATTTAATGCGCTCTATTGGGACTTTGTCGCCCGCAACGAAGACACACTTGCGGGCAATCACCGCATGGCACCTATGTACCGCACTTGGCATAAATTCAGTGATGATACCAAGGCCGCGTACCGTCAGAGTGCGGCGGCCTTTCTCTCAGGGCTTGATTGACGGTGGTCTGCAGGGCTGAGGCCTGGGCGACCAAGCAGGGTTCAGACCTCTGTCTTGCGTGTCCGGTCACACCAACCCAAGTTCATCGAGCAGCTTGGGTATCTGCTTTTTCACTTTGAAATAGCCCTTGGCGCTGTGCGGCCAAACCGCGCGGTCATGTGCTCTGACGATGCGGCTGACACAGGTGCCCGCCGCCTCGCATGCGGCAAGTGCAGGTTGCAGACGGTCGTGAACCCAGCCCGTTGGCGGGCGTGCCACAGCAATCACGTCGAGCTGTTGTGACTCAACCCAGCGCCGCAGCGCGTCGCACCAATCTTGGCTGTCGTCGGTGAGCGGGGGCAGGGCGTACGCCGCTGCAGCACGTTTGCTCGCGTCTTGCAGTTCGTCGCGCGTGAACTGTGCCGCGTTGTCTGCGAGCGGAGCCAGTGCGCGTTGACACGGGTCTGTCAGTGTCAGGACACAGCACGGCGTGGCAGGCAGCTCGAGGGTCTCGGCTTGGCAATCGCTTTCAACCACAAGCAGGCCCATGCGGCATCCGTCTTTGAGTGTGGCCGCAGGATCGAGCGCGGGAGCTTCTGAAGGCGGCAGTGGCGGTTCGCTGAGTGGCTCAACATCGGCGCACAGGCCGGCGGTGTGCTCGAAGCGGCCGTCGCTGAAGGCGGCGATGTTGTCAGCGCGCGCGGCGTAGGTTTTCCCGACAGTGTGCAGCCCCGCGACCCAGCGCCATGAGCAAGTGTTCGACGCGGGGTCGCCGTCGAGCAAGTGCTGCAAAAAGAAATCAGCGCCGAGTACCCACGGCAATTTCAAGGTGAAAATCCAAATGCTCGCAAACCACATGCGCGCGTGGTTGTGCAGGTA
>CALAMQ010000020.1 GCA_937925815.1 uncultured Granulosicoccaceae bacterium
GTGACTGCACCCAGTTGGTCTGTCTCGACCAATCGCCCGATTGACAACAAGACCTCATCCTGGGCGTCGCTGACCTCAAAGTACGCGGAAATCGCCGCGGCGAAAGTCGCGAGGACCAGCAGCGCCATAAGCGTGATCAAGAGCGCTCGGCGCAGTCGCCCGGCGAGTTGGGGGTGGGCACCGGAGCGGATCATTCCTTGGGTACCATCCAACCCAAACCGCGCACGTTCTTGATGGCGGCCTTGTCGGTTTTCTTGCGCAAGCTGTGGATCAAGACTTCAACAGCATTGCTGCTGACTTCCTCGTTCCAGGTGTAGACCTTGGATTCGAGCTCTTCGCGCGAGTAGATGCGGCCCGGCGAGATCAAGAGCGCGTGGAGCAGGCGGTATTCTTTGCCAGTGAGATCCACCGGGCGCCCGTTGTGTTCTGCCGTGCGGTCGGCTGGGTCGATGGTGAGGCTGCCATTTGACAGCAACGGTTGCCCGGCACCGGCGTGGCGGCGCGCCACCGCGCGCACGCGCGCCATGAGCTCGCTGACTTTGAAGGGTTTGACAAGGTAGTCGTCGGCGCCGAGGTCGAGGCCACTGATGCGGTCTTCAACGGCGTCGCGCGCGGTGATAACAATCACCGGGATGTTGTTGCGGCGTGCGCGCACTTGGCGCAAAACACTCAAGCCGTCTTGGCCTGGCAGGCCAATGTCGAGTAACACCAGCTCAAACTCGCCAGTTTCAATGCTGGCGAGGGCGTCGGTGCCGTTTTGCACCCAATCCGCCGCCATGCCAGCGTCGTCTAGAGCGCTGGCGATGGCGGCGCCGATTTCCGGGTCATCTTCTACAAGCAGTATGCGCATGGGCATCACTATAGCGCCCCGTGATCACGCTTGCGTCTCGGTTTCAGTGTCAATCGGGGCGTCTGCCTCGGTGTCTACCGTCGCCGTGGTGGTCAGTGTGTCGCGCTCGAATTTGCGCTTGAGCGCCCAGCCGCCGAGCATCAGCAGCGGCACCATCGCGAGCGAGAGCACCATCATGAACACGCTGGCGATCACGGCTGCTGTGCCGAGCCCCAGTGCGATCATGACGCCGAGTGGGCGCACGACCCAGCGGGTGAAACGGTCGTTGGAGTCGAGCCGCAGGTGCTTCATCACGTCTTCCTGGTTGAGGGTGTTGCCGTCGATATTCACGTTGTGGGTAGAGTTGATCATGGTGATGTGTCCTGTTTGATTTGTGGGTCAGTTAAGGGTTGCCGGTGTCGGGGGCACCCTGTGTGGGTGCCCCGTTTACCGGTGTGCATCGCTGCGGGCTCAGAGGATGTCGCCAGACTTGGCGTCAATCTCGATCTCAGTGGTGTTGTTGTCCGCACCCACCATCTCGATCTCCCAGACCGCGTTGCCGCCGCGCTTGCGCTCGAGTTCAGCCTCGACAACCAGCCCGTCGGTCTGACCGCTTGCGATCTCAATCGCCTGGTCGATGCCGATGGCGTCACTGTCCATCGCCGTTTTCATGCGCTTGCCCTTGTCTTTGCCTTTGCCCTTTTTCTGCTTGGACTCTTGCTCGATGATCTCGCCAGTGCCGGCGTCGAGCTCAAGCTTGGTGCGGACGTTGTCCTCACCGATCACTTTGATCTCCCAGACCAGTTGGCCGTCTTCAGACTCGAGTTCAGCTTCCATCACCTTGCCAGGTGCTGCGCCCTGGGCGATGGCAATGGCGGCGGCGATGTCAGTCTCAGCACCTTGCAGTTCGGTGTAGTTGGCGTTGCGTGCGTGGGCGACTGAAGACAGTGCGATCAAAGCGGCGACGCCGGCGGCACCGACAGTGGCGAGAGTTTTCTTAGTGGTAGTGGTTTTCATGGTCTTGCTCCGTAAAGGTTGTTTCAGTGGCTGGCTGTGTTCTGCCAGTGATTTGAATTCTATGGAGCGAAAATTAGGGATTACTTAGCGCCAGGTGGTCGGTGTGTAAAAGCGTGTCAAGAAATGTCAGAGACCGTTGTGGCAGATCACAGCGGCTGATTTGTTCTAGTTGACCCGAACGCGCGATTGGCAATAGACAGTGTTGTTTGGGGTATGTGTCAGGATGAATCCTGACCTACAGCGCCTGCCATCAAACACAACCGGCCGCTTGCACCTTCAGTGCAGGCGGTAGTCGGCGATGACGGGGTAGTGGTCGCTTGGCCAGATGCCGTGCCACTTGCGGCGCAGTACCCATGGGCCGCGCACGATGTCCGCATCGCCGTGGACGGCGACGTGGTCAATTGCACCAAAGAGGTTGATGCCGCGGTTGAAGTGATAAGTTGAACCGTCGACATCCGCAAAGCGGAAATCTTCATTCTCGAGGGTGTCGATCAATGCCGAGCCAGCGCGTGAATTGAAGTCACCGACGAGAAATACCGTTTCGTTGGCATCGATCCATGCTTGTGTTTTATGCAGCGTCAGCGCAATCGATTTCTCGCGGTTTTCGCGGCTTGAGAAATCCACGTGCACGTTGACAACGCGGAAGGCTTTGCCAGTCTGCACCGCTCGAAACTGTGCCCAAGAGGCGAACGCAGGGTATGACCCGTTGAAGGTGCGGGAATAAATCACATCCGGTGTGTCGGAGAAAAAGAACCACCCTTGGTCAAGAAGGATCAGACGGTCTGGACGGTAAAGCATCGGTTGAGTGGACGGAAATTCCCGCCAATCACCGATAGCTGCAGCGGCGTAGTCCGGGTTCTGTTCGAGTAGCCAGGCGCGGGCGAGGTTCACGCTGTCGTCGTTACCGCCCGCAAACGACTCCATCTCCTGAAAGGCCACAAGGTCTGCGTCGAGCGCCTTGAAAGCGGCGTCCACCGAACGCTTGCGCGACTCCCAGTGTCCGCGTGACCAGGACCCACTGTCACGGTTGAGCCAGATGTAGTGAATGTTCCAGGTGGCTAGGCGCACCGCAGCGTTGTCAGTGCGCGGTGGGATGGTGTTTGGCGCGGTTTGGCACCCTATTAGCGGTAACAAGCAGGCAAGCGCGACACACAGTCGCATCTGAAATGTCATAGCAGGACCACAAATGCTTATGTAGTGCAGATGCTATCGCTACGCCCGGCTACCCGCCAGTGCAGGGATTCAAACTGGTCAATTGTCTTCGCTGGTAACGAAAAACCAGCCCGGGTCAGTGTGACCCGGACTGTTGTGGTGTGCGCCTTAGCCCACCAAACCACCGTCATCGCGCGTGACCGCGACGATCGCAGAGCGTGGCACTGCGTCGCCGCCCTCTGGCCAGTTACCGTCGCCGCGCTCGCCTGGGTGCTGGAGGCCGACGAACATGGTGCGGCGGTCCGGGCTCCAGGTGAGGCCGGTGACTTCTGACTGGTTGGGGCCGGTCAGGAAGCGGCGGATCTCGCCGGTGGCGGGGTCGCCTGCGAGCATTTGGTTGTTGCCGTGGCCAGCGAAGTCGTCTTCGTTCGAGTAGTTGCCGTCTGTCTGGATCCAGAGCAGGCCGTTTGAATCGAACTTCAAACCGTCGGGCGAGTTGAACATGTTGCCAGCGGTGAGGTTCTCTGAACCTGCGTTGGCATCGCTGTGCACGTTCGGGTTGCCGGCGAGTACGTAGAGGTCCCACTGAAAATCGGTGCTGGTGTGGTCAGCACCCGACGGGCGCCAGCGCACGATCTGGCCGAACTTGTTGGCCTCACGTGGGTTTGGCCCACCGACTGGCGTCTCGTCTCCGCCTGCGTTGGTTTTGACGCCACGGTTTTTGTTGTTGGTCAGGCAGCAGTAGACTTCGGCCGACTTGGGGTTGGACGCGACCCATTCCGGACGGTCCATGGTGGTGGCGCCGACTGTGGACGCGGCCATGCGGGTGTGGATGCAGATGTCTGCCAGGCTTGCCATACCGGTGGTTTCGGGCGAGAGCTCGAGCCATTCGCCGGTGCCGTTCTCGTAGAAG
>CALAMQ010000021.1 GCA_937925815.1 uncultured Granulosicoccaceae bacterium
CTCTTCTACGGCAACCGCGACACCGCCTCGGTGATGTTCCGAGACACGCTAACCGATCTCAAGAACCAACACCTTGAACGCTTCTCGATCACCTGGCTGATGTCGCGTGAGCCGCAAGACGTCGAACTGCACGCTGGTCGCTTGGACGGCGACAAACTCCAAGCACTGATTGAGCGCGGCCACCTCGACCCCAACAGCATCAGTGACGCCTACCTCTGTGGACCCGGCGCATTTATCACGGGACTCGAAAACACCCTGACTGCGCACGGTCTACTCCGCGAACACATCCACCACGAACGCTTCACCACCGACAAGCAAGAACAAGAGATGGCGCAACATTCTGCGCCCAAACCACCGTCCGGCTGCGAAGTCACTGTGCACCTCGACGGTGCCAGCCGAGTCTTCACACTCGAGCAGAGTGACACCAACCTGCTCGACGCCGCACGGCGCAATGGCATCGAGCTGCCATGGTCATGCAAGGGGGGTATGTGTTGCACCTGCCGATGCAAAAAAGTCACCGGAGACGCCGCGATGCGCGCCAACTACTCACTCGAAGACTGGGAGATTGACACGGGATACGTGCTCGCCTGCCAGCTCGAACCGACAAGCGATCGACTCGAACTCGATTTCGATGCCAGCTGAGTAGCCACAGTTCTATGCTGTCGACGGTCTATGCCTGATCATCAACCCGCGCAACCACCGACCGCCGGGATCGTCGCTGACGTCACCATGAAAAATGTGGACGGGCAGTATCGGCAGTCAAATCGCAGATCAAGCACATATGAAGGTTCACCACTCGGCACCCGCGCAACGAGACTTGTCTTTGTACATCCCGAGTTGTACAAGAATCTTCAAAACCACACTTGCAATATCTTGAAAACAAAAAATGTGCGAACCCGACGATATCGAGCGCAACGAAGATGCAATTGTCAACAACTCCAATGCCCTCCTAACACCCTGCTCAACACCTGAAACAATAGCGACATACCGCGCGCAACTAGCGTGGTTCTTGGGAAAATACTCTCGCCTCGTACGTTCCGCGATCAGTACCCAAAGCTACGCGTCCTGTGTCAGTCTATTGTTCGATGGATTAGGAGGATACGATGAACGCACACAGCGCAGCACGTCTCGATGCTGCAAAAGACATTTGCCGCGACGCAGGAACGCTCGCTTTGGACTATTTCCAAAAGCTTGACAGCCTGACCATCGAACAAAAAGGTCACCAGGACTTGGTGTCTGAAGCGGACAAGAACGTCGAGCTACAGATCCGCACAGCTATCAAGGCACACTTCCCGGATGACGGGATTGTCGGCGAAGAACACGCACCGGTTGCCGGCTCCTCAGGCTACACCTGGGTCGTCGATCCAATCGACGGCACCTCCAATTTCCTTGCAGGTATACCTGCGTGGGTGGTAGTGCTCGCGTGTGTGCATAAGGGCCAGACGTTGATCGGCGTGATCTACGATCCCGTTCACCGCGAAGTGTTTAGTGCGGTGGCAGGTCACGGTGCATACCGCAATGACCGCGCAATGGCGGTCTCCACCTCAAGCGGGCTGACCCATGGTTCTGTGGGAGTAGGATTTTCCGCGCGTGTGCGCGAGATGAACATTTGCGATGTGATGCGTGCATTGCTCGAACGGGGTGGTGTCTTTTACCGCAACGCGTCGGGCGCACTCTCGCTCGCACACGTCGCCGACGGTCGGCTGCTTGGTTACATCGAGGAGCACATGAACGCCTGGGATTACCTAGCTGGGCAGTTGATGGTAAAGGAAGCCGGCGGGATCATCGAAGACCAAAACGCTGATGAGATCATCGCACGGGGCGGTCGCGTAATCACAGGCACACCCGCTGTTTTTGACACCTTGCTGGCCATTTCTAATCAGTCATTCTCATCATCGGAATCGGACTCAAACGCATGAAAGCACTCATTTTTTGTGACATAGATGGGTGCCTTAGTATTGGCAAGAGCCACGCATTCGACTTGTCCCGCTTGGCCGAGATTCGCCTGAGCATTTCGCGGCTCGCAAAGATGGGCATTGGTTTCACGCTGTGTACCGGCCGTCCACAGCCCTACGCCGAAGCTATGGCGCAAGTGCTGGGGACAGAGCTGCCGTTAGTCAGTGAAGGCGGCGCGCTGGTATACAAGCCAGCTGCTGACAGCTACCACCCCCAGGCCGATGCTGACAGCGTGCGCAGCATCACCGATTTACAGGCGGAAATACACGCCTCGGATCTGCTCGGCGACGGCCTCTATTTTGAAGTCGGCAACGCTCACTGCATATGCTTAACGGGTCCTGCCATTGCGGAGCGTGGCCACGCCGTGGTCCGCGCGACTCTGGAGAAAATAAAGGAACGCTACGCAAGTTATCCTGTCTCGTGGTCTCACTCGGCCTCCTCTGTCGACATCACACCACGCGGCATCAACAAAGGCAGCGGCGTGCGCGCCATTTGCGAAGAACTCGGTGTAGACGTTGCAAATACCGCCTGCATTGGCGACAGCAACGGCGATATTGGGATGTTCAAAGTCGCCGCGTTTGGCTACTGCCCAAGCAACGCAAGCGACGAATTAAAATCATTTGCCAAGTACGTCTCAGACCACAGTGTAATCGCGGGCACACTTGACATTCTCAACGAGATTGAGAGAAACCCAGCGTTTATTTAGCTCCAGAACAGCACCGTCGAAATCAGCAAAAACTTGCCGGACATGGCAATACTGTGCATGCTACGCGTTGGCAAATTACGGTGTTGAGGCAATTCGCTTTCATACACCGGTTGTTTTTTCGCTAGGGAGCAGAACACATGATGAAACGTACATTCCTCGCCACCAGTATCGCGGCAGTGGTGCTGTCAGGCACCTCGACTGTCGCCGTGGCAAAAGACAAAATGACGCTCTACTGCAGCGCCGAAGAAAATTGGTGTCAGTTGATGCTCAACAGCTTTGAGGAAGCGACCGGCATTGACGTATCCATGACCCGCAAGAGTTCAGGTGAGACCTTCGCGCAAATCAAAGCCGAGGCGACCAACCCCAAAGGTGATGTCTGGTGGGGTGGCACCGGTGACCCACACTTACAAGCCGCTGAAGAAGGACTCACCGCAGCTTATGTGAGCGAGAACCGCTCCGAGCTGGCCGACTGGGCAATTTCACAGGCCACTTCGGCCGGCGACAAAACCATCGGCATTTACTCCGGCGCGCTCGGCTACGGTTACAACACCGAACTGCTGGCCGCAAACGGCCTGTCAGAGCCAAGCTGCTGGAAAGACTTGCTCAAGCCAGAATACAAAGGCCACGTGCAAATGGCCAACCCCAACTCCTCTGGCACCGCCTACACCACACTTGCAACCATCGTTCAATTGTTTGGTGAAGATGAAGGCTTTGAGTTCATGAAGGGCTTGCACGCCAATATCAATCAATACACCAAGTCCGGATCTGCACCCATCAAGTCAGCGGCCCGCGGCGAGAACACCATCGGCATCGTCTTCATGCACGACGCAGTGAAGCAAGCCGTCGCCGGCTTCCCAATCAAGGTTGTTGCACCTTGTGAAGGCACTGGCTATGAAATCGGCTCAATGTCGATCATCAAGGACGGTCGCAACCCAGAGAGTGCTCAGGCTTTCTACGATTGGGCCCTGACGGCCGAAGCGCAGACCCTGGCCTTGCAAGTGAACGCGTTTCAGGTACCGGCCAACACGGGCGCCGAGACCTCGCCCAGCGCTCCAGACCTCGCCTCAATCAAGCTCATCGACTACGACTTTAGCAAGTACGGCTCTAGCGCCGAGCGCAAGCGCCTGCTGAAGAAGTGGGATGATGAGGTCTCTGTGCTGCCACAATAAGACCCTCGTTATGCAGACTGCCCGTTCGGGGGATGTAGGCCGGCCGGTGCTGATCTTTTGGATCATCATCGGCTGGCTCGGTTTTCTTGCCCTGCCGTGGTACGCGATTGAAGACGGTTTCTTCGCGTTTGAGTGGCTGTTTGACGGCTACCCATTTGACACCGACTATGCGCCAGCCGCTTTCATCGTCGCACAAGGCGAGAAACTGTGGCTGGCGCCATTGGTGTTGCCGCTGCTCGCAGTAACGGCCGTCATTGGCCGCCCCAAATCCGACCCGCTCTACGCCACCATCCTGATCGCAGCCAGCGGCTTCGGGTTGGCGTGGCTGGTGCTCCAAGGATTTGGCATTGGCCTGCGCGGCTGGCAGTTCGGCATGCTCGAATCGCTGTTTGGCGATCTCGGCGACAGACAGTTCGGAATGGGCTACGGCGCACTCTTTGTCGCGGTGTCGCTCCTCTTTTTGTTCACCCAGGGTATCGCCGCGCGCGGCGCCATCAACGGTGACGTGTTCGTGGTCAGCGCCATCGGTTCAGTGATCGCTCTAATCACTGTGTTCGTGTTCTTTCCGATCGCGAATATGCTGGCCTCCGCCTTCATCACAGAAGATCAAAGCTACTCAATTGCTGTGTTCTTCTCGAAATTCTTTGATGACAGGCTTTGGGGCCTGGGTTGCGTCGCCGGCGGCCACCGGTGCGGCGTTGCGTGGAACTCATTGTTTCTGGCAGTTTCCGTCGGTCTTTTGACCACCTTGCTGGGCCTGGTGTTTGCGTTGGTCGCCACCCGCTCTGGCTTCAAATACAAGCGCGCCATGCGCGCCTTGACGGTGCTGCCGATCATCACGCCTCCTTTCGTGATCGGGCTCGCGATCATCTTGCTGTTTGGCCTATCCGGCACGGTCACAACATTTGTTGCCGACCTCTTTGGTGTACAACCCACACGCTGGATATACGGCCTGCCGGGTATCATGATTGCCCAGGTGCTGGCCTTCACCCCTGTCGCGTTTTTGGTGATGATCGGCGTCGTCGAGGGCGTGAGCCCCTCGATGGAAGAAGCTGCCCAGACCTTGCGCGCGAGCAAGTGGGAAGTGTTCCGGACCGTGTCGTTTCCGCTCATGCGTCCTGGCCTCGCCAACGCCTTCTTGATCGGCTTCATCGAGAGCATGGCGGATTTTGGCAATCCCTTGGTGCTCGGTGGAAATTATGACGTGCTCTCCACCGAGATCTTCTTTGCAATCGTCGGCGCGCAATACGACCAAGGCCAAGCTGCGGTGCTCGCAATCGTGCTCTTGAGCTTTACACTTGGTGCCTTCTACGCGCAGCGTTTTTGGTTGGGCAATAAGTCCTACACCACGGTTTCGGGCAAAGGCGATGCGGGCGTTCACCCGACAATGCCGAAAATGTTGTCAGTGCCGGTCATTTTCATAGCCGTGGGCTGGGCAGGCTTCACAGCCGTCATCTATTGCATGATTGTCGCCGGCAGTGTTGTCGAGTTGTGGGGCCTCAACAACTCGCTGACCTTCAAGCACTACGCCACCGCCTTCTCGGTTGCCCTGGAGGACAACGGCGTACGCTGGACTGGCGCGGCTTGGAACAGCTTTTGGACCACTATACAAATTGCCGCTATCGCCGCGCCCTTGACTGCCGCACTTGGCTTACTCACCGCCTACCTGCTGACACGCCAGAATTTCGCCGGTAAATCGAGTTTTGAATTTGGCACCATGCTGAGCTTTGCCATACCTGGCACCGTGATCGGCGTGAGCTACATTCTCGCCTTTAACGTGCCACCGCTCGAACTCACAGGCACCGGCATCATCCTTGTGATCAGTTTCGTCTTTCGCAACATGTCTGTCGGCGTTCGGGCGGGCATCGCCTCGATGTCGCAGCTAGACAAGAGCCTTGATGAAAGCTCACTCACGCTCGGCGCCAACAGCTGGCACACCTTCAGACGAATCATCCTGCCGTTGCTCAAGCCAGCCATTCTCGCCGCACTCGTGTACAGCTTTGTCACAGCCATGACGGCGGTTTCAGCTGTGATTTTCCTCGTCAGCGCCGAGTACGACATGGCCACCTCGTACATCATCGGACGCGTCGAGAACAACGACTACGGTCTTGCCATCGCGTACTCGACAACGTTGATTTTCGTGATGCTGTTGGTCGTCGGCGCTTTGCAACTGGCCGTCGGTCGCACCGCTATCGGACGGCGGAAGTCCACTGGCCAACAAAGCTAGATGTTGCAATCAAAAATTGAAAAATGAGCTGCAAACGGCGCTCTCTGCGCCACTGATGCTCATGTATCGCCACAACAGAGTTAGGATTTAAACCATGTCAGACACCATAAACAGCAAAGCCGCCTCCGTCCGCTTTGAGCAGGTGTCCAAGCGCTACGGCGCCGACGTGCTCGCCGTGGACAATATCTCTCTCGACATCGAACCCAGCACCCTAGTGACCCTGCTCGGGCCCTCCGGCTGCGGCAAGACCACAACCCTGCGCATGATCGCAGGCCTGGAGATCGCCACAGGGGGCCGCATTCTGATCGGCGACAAAGACGTCACCAAATTGCCCGCGACCGATCGCGACGTCTCGATGGTGTTTCAATCCTATGCGCTCTTCCCACACATGAGCGTGCTCGAGAATGTGTCCTACGGTCTGAGCTACAGCGGATTCAACAAAACAGAAACCCGTGACCGTGCCATGGCGGGACTCGACATCGTGGGGCTCGGTGCATACGCCAGCCGTTTGCCAAGCGAACTCTCTGGCGGCCAACAACAACGCGTGGCTGTCGCCCGGGCCCTGGTGCTAGAGCCGCAGGTCCTGCTCTTTGACGAACCCTTGTCTAACCTCGACGCCAAACTCCGCCGACAAGTGCGCGAAGAGATCCGCGAGATCCAGCAAGGCCTTGGCCTCACTGTCGTCTACGTGACACACGACCAAGAAGAAGCCCTCGCCGTCTCGGACCGCATCATCGTCATGCGCAACGCTGCCATCGCCCAAGAAGGCGCGCCGCGCGAACTCTTCGAGGCCCCAACCAACGCATTCGTGGCGGACTTTATCGGCGAGGCAAACCTCATCCCCTGCCAGATCGATTCGGTCACAGGTGACACCGCAAACATCCACATTGGCGACTACGCCCACACGCTGCCAGCCAGGGGCCTCACACCCGGCGCCGCCACGGTCGCCGTGCGTCCAAGCCGAGTGCAGCTCGTCGCCAACCCAACCCCTGACATGATCACCGCGACCATTTCCAAAGCGACCTACGTCGGGGTCCATATGGAATACACCGTGGACACGCCGTTCGGACCGCTGTTCGCGGTCTCGGGTGAAGTGGACGACCCGTTTACCGTTGGACAAGACATGGGCTTGAGCTTTTCAGGGTCTGGGCCGGTGTTGCTGCCAGAGAGCTAACCGAACTGTCTCTGAGTGATTGTCAGAAGACAATGAATCGCAGTTAACAATTTCTTAACAGCACCGACCGCTCCTAAAGCCCAAGCACACCCTCCCCGCATAAAGACCGTGGCACGCACAGCGCAAGGGAAAAACGCCTACCCATGCGCAACGCGACTGATGCTATTTTCCAACAGTCGCCGCCAGCAAATCATTCGATGATATTTCGTTCCGGCCCAAAGGGAAATCCCGTGAGGTTGCGCGCACCGGTGTCAGTAACAGCGAGGATATCGTGCTCGCGGTATCCACCTGCGCCTGGCATGCCGTCAGGCAACATCACCATCGGCTCCATCGACACCACCATGTTCGCTTCGAGTTCGGTATGAACGTCTTCGCGTAATTCAAGTCCGGCTTCACGCCCATAATAGTGACTCAGTACACCAAAGCTGTGGCCATACCCAAATGTGCGGTACTCGAGCAAACCATGCTTGTCGTATACCGCATTCAATTCGGCCGCGATATCACTGCAGCGGGCACCAGGCTTGATCAGTTCCAGACCGGTTTCATGAACTTCAACATTCGCCTGCCAGATTTTCAGTGATGCGTCGTCGCAGTGGCCAAAGAACAGCGTCCGCTCAAGTGCGGTGTAGTAGCCCGCAATCATGCTGAAGCAGTTGAGGCTCAGAATGTCTCCGCGCTGCACCTGGCGCGTGGTGGCCGGGTTGTGTGCACCGTCAGTGTTGATGCCGGATTGAAACCACGTCCAGGTGTCCATCAGTTCGGCGTGCGGAAATCGCCGAGCGATTTCACGCACCATCGCTTGCGTAGAGGCAAGCGCCACTTCATGCTCCGGCACCCCGTGGGCCAGCGCTGCCACAACAGCCGCGCCACCGATATCACTGACCATGGCACCTTGCGCAATGAGCGCAATCTCTTCATCAGACTTGATCATCCTAGAGCGCATGCAATGCACCGCCACATCAACCATAGAGACGCTTGGTAAGGCGTCCTGTAACGCATTCAACCTGTCGTGTGTGATGTGGTCGAACTCAACGCCCAGCCTGCCCCGGTTTGGCACGACCTGCTGCACAGCACGCAAGTAGTTGTCACGCTGCCAGTCGGTGTAGACGAGGTTGTAGTCGCCCACGGTACGCCGCCAGGGTTGGCCAGCGTCAATGTTGGCCGAGATGCTGACCACCTCATCCTGCGTCACGACCAGGCCATAGGGCCTGCCGAATGCGCAGTAGAGGAAGTCGCTGTAGTAGTTGACATTGTGAATGGACGTGAACAACACGGCGTCGATGCCAGCGTCGGCCATGTGAGTCCGCAACGCCGTTTGCCGCCGGTCATATTCACCCTGGCTAAACGTCGATGTCACTTTTTCACCGTTTTCGATACGTAGCACGTCGGGTCTGGCCATCGCTGGAGTCACTCTGTTTAAAGACGCCGAGTATCAGCAGAGCACATCTATCCGTAAAACGATATTAATCAATATTTGATATCGATATAATCAATACATGGACATTGACCTCGCCCGCACTTTCCTCGCTGTGGTGCAGCACGGCAGCTTCAAGCACGCCGCCGGTGGGCTGCACTGCACGCAGTCAACGGTCACAGCGCGAATTCAACATCTCGAGCGGCTACTCGGCCGCACCTTGTTTGTGCGCAATCGCGCAGGTGCAACCCCCACCGCAGACGGACACCGCTTCCAACCCTACGCCGAGCGATTCCTTCACGGTTGGCGAGAGGCCCAACAGGCACTTGGTTTGCCGAGTCGTTTACACGGCACGTTGCGCGTTGCCATTGACGCCAATCTCGCATCCGATATCGGCCCTGCCGTCGGTGCTGGCCTGTTGCAAGCCCTGCCCAACTGGGCCATAGAAGTGCGCGACGAGAACGAACCGGATGCCGACATTCGACTGGGTTACGGGCTGGTTGCGGCACCCGGACGCACTGCGTTGGCGCAGTTTCGCGACCCATTGATTCTGGTTGCCACCACGCCACGCACCGCGGTGACATGGGACCCGGACTACCGAGCCATTGACTGGGGCCATCAGTTTCGCGAGCGCTACGCGCGACACTACCCCTTTGACGAAGTGCCACAATTGCATTTACCGGCGGCGCGCTGGTCACTGGAGACGTTGGTCTCTCTCGGCGGTGCGGCCTACTTCCCGGAGCGTTGGTGCACACCGCACCTCACAGCAGGCACCCTGCACCGCGTTGACGGCGCCGCACAATTTGATATAAGGGTTGCAGCTGTCGCAAACACAGTGAACGCCGATTGGCTGGACGCGGCATCACAGATCCTTAAAGCCCTTTTCGCCAGTCTCGGCGACTTCGCTCACACTGAAAACTGAACACACAAAGCTGGCTGCATCATCATTCACACACCCTGTTTTGACTGCGACAACACCACTAGTGGCCGGTGAGCCAGAATGCGATCAGCGCAGTTAAAATTCACAACGCTAAGCCCTGTGCCAGATGCGTTGGCCTGACTCCGCGCGCACCCTCAGCCAAACGTTTTGGCAAAGCTGACCCCAGAGGGCCATCAGCGTAAACGTCTATTGCCCGCTTCAACCTCGCCTTTGCGTTAGCAGGAAAATCAGTGACAGAGAATCCTTGTCCCCGTCCTTTGAAAAAACACTATTCAACGTCACCACGTTGCAGCGTGGGTAGCGCTTTGGCTGCCGCGGGGCTTGAGTCCCGACTTTTAAACGGCAAAGCCGAACTGGTCTTTTTATCGTCGAGCGGCGCGCCGTTTTACCATTGCTATTAGCAGTCTTACAAATCTGATTTACAGCGCGGTTGGCACGCATAACGAATCAGTTTTTTAGGGAGACTCCGAAAAAGTCCCAGCAGAGTGCGAGACAAGGCGAAGCCAAAGCAAAAAAGCGGACCGGGCCGGCGCACCGGGTTACACGCAGTAAATGAGTATTTTTTGATTTGGCATCAACGCAGTATCGTGCGGCCGGCGCTCCGGGGGCAGGCCTTCCTGACTGATGGGGCTTGTTCGGAGGTTCCTTAGAACCAGGCAAGGCATTAAGCCAATTCCGGCGACAGTGGGATTCAGATTCTCTGACGTCAGCCGTCTAGACAATTTGTCGAGACAAAACTTCTGGGACCTGCTGTGATCCGATCGACTGTGATGGCGCTTAGCCTTGCCACGTTGACGCTGGCCAATCCTGCCGCTGCCCGATTCGAGCGATTGCACGACATGGGCGGCCACGACGGCATGGACACGTACAGCCGAGTCCTCATTCACGACAACACCTTGTACACCACAGCCGTCCGTGGCGGTGCCGTAGACAAAGGCACACTCTTGGCGCTCGATCTAAACACCGGCGCAACGCAGGTCTTGCACCACTTTACGGGTGTCAATGGCCGCTCGCCGTTCAATCTCAGTGCCGTTCTCGATGGCTCTATTTGGGGCGTGACACGATCAGATGAGATCAACTACGGCGGCATGTTGTTCCGGTACGAGATTGCCACAGGCGTTGTGAGCTACGAGCACCGTTTCGGCGGCGGTGGCGATGCCGGGCACCATTTGCTGTACGGCCCGATGGCCTTGGATGGGGTGTTGTATGGCACAACCAACCAAGGCGGCACCACTGACAATGGCACCCTCTACCGCTACGACCCGGCCACCGGGCTGCTAGAGACCTTGCATCACTTTGCATCCGGTAGCGGAACCCGTCCATTCGGTGGGCTGATAGAACATGACGGCTGGCTGCTCGGCACCGTGTCCGACATCACACTGCGCGAACAGGACGACCCACCCAATACAGAAAAAGGCGGTTTATTCCGGATTCGCCCTGACGGCTCGGACTACAGCTTGGTCTATGCATTTGAAGGCGGAGACTCAGGTGGGCACCCTTACAGCAACCTCTCTCACGATGGCGGAGACTGGTTTTACGGAACGACGCTCGGCGAATACAACAACCTCGACGATCAAGGCGTGATCTTCCGTATCCGAACAGACTTCAGCGAATACCAAGTCATACACAACTTTGGCGCGCGCGATGACGACGGGTCCAAGCCAAACGGCGATATTTTGATCTCCACCGATGACGGCAAACTGTACGGCTTTGCACACGGCACCCTCACGGCCCCGCTTGGCGATGGCTCGCCTGTCTTTGGTGAAGCCGTCGAGGCGGGTACGCTGTTCAGCTTAAATCCCGACGGTTCCGATTTCGACGTCCTGCACCGCTTCGACAGCCCAGAGAATGGCCTGGTCCCAGAGCGCACACCTGCACTCAGAAATACAACCCTGTACGGTGCGGCTGCGCACGGGGGCGATAACGCCAGCACTGACCGTCCCGACGGCATGGGTACACTCTTCGCGTGGCATATTGAAGGTGCGGTTGACGAAGCCCTGTCGCCAGCTGAGGAAGGTACAGAAAAGACAACCGACAACGCCGCCACTGGCGCGTTCGGCTCGGTGTGGTTGGTCGGGTTGTGGATGGCGTGTGCTTGGCGCCGCTGGCATAAGAGGTAGCTATAGACCGATGCAATACGGTGAATTTGATGATCAGAACCACCCACGTCACTCGACATCAGACTTCGCAAGGCTTATCGATGCGGCCTTGGACCGGCGCGCGTTCATGCGCGCAAGCCTTGGCACCGCGGCCTTTATCCTGACGACCGGATGCGACTCACAATCTGCACAAAACACATCATCAATATCAACGCCAACTGAACCCCTTCTCGGCTTCGACGCAGTCGCGTCATCCACAGCTGATACCGTCACGCTTCCGCCGGGATACACTTGGTCTCCCCTGATCAGTTGGGGCGACCCGATCTCCGCCTCGGCAAACCCCTTCAGCCATCCAGATGCGTTAACTGCCGCAGAGCAAGCGCTCGCGTTCGGCGACAACAATGACGGTATGACCTTGTTTGAAGTCGATGCCGACCATGCCGTGTTGGCTGTCAACAACGAATACATCAACCGTTGGAATTTCTACAGCGACACCGCAAACCCCACTGCCGATGAAGTCTCCAAAGCGCAACTCGCTCACGGTGTCACGCTGCTGAATCTCCACCGTGAAAACGGGGCGTGGCGTGTGCAACTGGACGGGCCCAACACACGGCGCGTCACGGCGCAAAGCCCCGTGCAATTCAGCGGCCCAGCGTCTGGTCACAGTCTTCTTCAAACCACCGTCGACCCGAGCGGAACTGCCGGCACTGGCACATTTGCCAACTGCGGCACAGGGCGAACACCCTGGGGCACTTTGCTGACGTGTGAGGAGAATTTCAACGCGTATTTCTCACATTCCGCAGCGGCCTACACACCCACTCCTGCACAGCAACGCTATGGCCTTGGCGAGTCCGATTGGGGTCTGCATTGGGGACGCTTCGACGCACGCTTTGACACAGCGAGCGAGCCCAACGAGCCTCACCGCTTTGGTTGGGTGGTCGAAATCGACCCGATGGACCCAACCAACACACCACGCAAACGCACAGCGCTTGGCCGCTTCAAGCACGAGAACGCCGAAGTGGTGTTGGCCAAAGACGGCCGCGTGGTGGTGTACATGGGCGACGATGAACGCGGTGAATACCTCTATCGCTTTGTCTCATCCGCGTCCTTCAGACCGGGCGACGCCGCACACAACAGCACCCTTCTCGATGAAGGAACACTGTACGCAGCCCGGTTCGAGGCCCCCGATGACGCGTTGTCTGGATCAGGGCAATGGCTGGCCTTGAAGCTGGGCGAGAACGGTATCGGTCCAGACAGCGGGTTCAACGATCAAGCAGAGATCTGTGTGTTGACGCGTCTAGCTGCAACCGCCGCAGCTGCAACCACCCTAGACAGACCCGAATGGGTCAGCGCTCACCCGACCAAAGCCGAAGTCTACTGCGCGTTGACCAACAACACGGCGCGCGGAGTGGGCAGCAATGCCGGCGGTGTTTCCATGCCGGTCGGCGGACCCAACCCTCGCGCTGAAAACCTCTACGGCCAGATCGTGCGCTGGCGTCCCACCGGCGGCGACCACACGTCAGACACCTTCGACTGGGATCTGTTTGCGGTGGCCGGAAACCCGCTGGTACATAACGATGGTCTAAACGCCGGCTCGAGCAACATCACACCGGGCAACCTCTTCAATGCGCCCGACGGTCTCGCATTTGACAAGCGTGGCGCGCTCTGGATACAGACCGACGGCAATTTCAGCAATGCCGGTGAATTTGCAGGTATGGGTAACAACCAAATGCTGGCGGCCAACCCCGAGACGGGTGAGATCAGGCGTTTTCTAGTCGGTCCGCTCGGATGTGAAGTGACCGGCATGCAGTGGAGCGAGGACAACACCGCGTTGTTTGTTGGCATTCAGCATCCCGGTGATCACAGCTCCGGCTCCCACTTCCCAGACGGCGACGACGCCATACCGCGCGCCACGGTAATCGTGGTGACACGACAAGATGGCGGCGTCATAGGCGCCTAATGACACACCGGACACGACCAGCCACCAATCACACCTAGCCGCACATCCGGTGCGGGCAATGCGTGGCGTTTAAAAACGGTCTGTTGTTGTATTGCAGAGGCTTGCGCGCACCGAGTACCACTCGCCATGTGATTTATCTGGCAATATGCTTGCATCCGCAAGCATATTGCAACATGATAAACCCATGAACGATATCGCCCTGACCAACTGCCTCCGGCTTCTCCAGTCGGCTGAGGCAATCAAAAACCGCCTCGCTGGGGAATTCTCCGCTGTACACGGCTTGTCCGTCAGTGAATTCTTCTTGCTTATGCAGCTCGACCAAACAACCGGGCGCCGGCTCTCGCGCGTTGAGCTTGCCAAGCGACTGCACGTCAGTGCTTCCACCGTGACACGCATGGCAACACCAATGGAGAAGCTCGGCTTGCTCACACGCGAGTCAGATTCCCGCGATGCCAGGCTCGCATTTGTCGTCCTAACCGATACCGGCCAGACACGCGTGCAGGAAGCGCGCACCACCTTTGCCAAGCAGGCAGGCTATGTCTTCAGAGACCGCTGGACACCAAAAGAGCAAGACCAGCTTGCCGCCTTGTTACACCGATTCGTGGCAGATTCGCCAGGCAGCCTCACCTGAACCAAGGGGATTTTTTCACGCCACGGATTGGCGGACAGATGCCACGCCCACCGCATACCGCGGCTGACACTCAATTGATTGATGGCTCTTACTATGCCGTATCAATCGAGGCGTGCGGCGCTTACGGTGAAAGCGATGAAGGCTGTCCCTGTCGCAATCTGACGGAACGCATACCGCACGCCATCTGCTGAGCAAAAACTGTGTGCTCAGTAAGTCGCGCGCCCGCCTGACAGATCAAATACCGCACCGGTGGTGAAGCTGTTTTCAGGCGAGACCAACCACGCGATCATCCGTGCCGCTTCAGTCACTTCAAGGAATCGACCGCGCGGGATCTTCGAGAGCATATAACTGATGTGTTCTTCTGACATCTGGTCGAAGATCGGCGTTCTCGCCGCAGCCGGGGTCACACAATTGACTGCGACATCAAAGCCTGCGAGCTCTTTGCCAAGTGATTTGGTGAAGCCGATCACGCCGGCTTTGGATGCTGAGTAAGCACACGCGTTGGGGTTGCCCTCTTTGCCCGCGATTGACGCGATGTTCACAATGCGCCCGTAATTTTGCGTGCGCATGCCAGGCACAACTGCCTTGTTGACGTGGTACGTGCCCGTGAGGTTGATGGCAATGATCTCTTCCCAGGCCGCGTTGTCGTAGTCTTCAACTGTGGTGTTCGGGCCGGCAACGCCAGCGGAGTTCACAAGCACGCTCACCGGCCCGAGCGCCGCCTCCGTTGCAGCCAACGCGTCTTGCACCGATTGCCAAGAGCGGATATCACAGCCGGTGGCAAAACCCCTGTCACCGACTGCACGGCGGGCCATCGCGTCTGTGTTTTCCGTCGTGTTGACATCCCAGCTTGCCACCCGCATACCAGCGGATAACAATTCGGTGACAACGGCTGCGCCAATCCCCTGCGCACCTCCGGTCACAATGGCGATTGGTGAGGCGGCGGTGGGTAGGTTCGCGGTCATCGTGACACTCTGCATTTTGGTACCCGCGCACCATAGGCCATTAAGTAGCACGCTGACAAATCCGCTGCGTATTCACAAACACAAACGGCTGTCACACCACTGCAGGCCTAGACGCTGTGTCGCCAAATTGGTCAGTGCAACAGAGGCTGTGACCTTTTTGAACCTGCATTCAACCGCCTGTGCCGTGCTTGACATATTAAGACCTGTCAATCAACACCGCGTAATGACACAAAACGGTCAACCCAGGCACACCGTGGCACAGTTGTTCAGGGTGTTGCTAGCGGCTGTAAGGCCACGCGATATTGATTACTTGATTTCCCGCGGCATGACGATGGGCCAGCGCGATGTAATCAGGTTGAGTTCATCTTCAAGCTCGTCGCACCACGCAAGCTTGCCTATGTCGCCAACGGGCACGCCCTGGCCATGCCTGAGCAGGAAGGTCTGGTGTGGTCCCGATAGAACGGACGCCAGTATGTGACCCAACTCGCGGTTATCGACGTCAGACTCGCAGGCCGCATAAATTGACTGCAAGCGGCGCTGATCAAGCACTTTGGCCTTGTCATAAAACACGGCCATTTTGAATTGGCGTTGCGTGTAGAAGATTCCCATCGCCAGCAGAAACAGCAGAAGCCCGACAAATGGCATCGCATTGAACGACGGTTCGGGCTTTTGGATTTCTACCGTCAAGATCGCAGTGACTAGGTAGACGCTGGACAAGCTGCATAGCAACACCAGCGCGCTGTTACGGTCTCGCCCATCAATCCCCATTCTCATGCGCGCGATCAAACACACGATTTGCACCACAACCACCACCCGAACGGCCCAGATCCACACGGCGTAATAGGGACCGGTAGCGCGTGTGATCATCACGTCAGACAGGGCAAGTGCCGTTGGCAAACGCAATATGCCGGCGACAATAAAATCCGTGAATACCAAGAACCCAGTGCAAACCGCCACGGGTACCATCACCGCCCACGGTCGCCTAGAGAGACCCGGTGCACAAAAAAAAGTCAGAAGCCCGAACACAACGGATATCAGTGCGTACCAAGCTCGCACGCAGGCTTCGGCGACTGTGTCAGGCAATGAGTTGGGACTGAACGAAAGTAGCGCACTGACTGACACCAACGCAAACACCGATGCGGCCAGCCATTTGACCTGCCAAGCAGATCGCGCAGAAAACGGCAAATCACGCCAGAACCACAACATCAGCGCTAAAGTCAGTAAAGCCGGTACGGCGTCCAATTCAAAGCTCTCCGAGCGATATCACTGGCGAATGAGCACTGCGCTGTCAACAGGGGCAGCTGGATCGAGAATGCCGCGCCCCGTCCAACAGCTCTCACAGGCAATGAAACACACCATCGACGCGGACACAGATCCGTCATCATCACTGCGCGTCGGCATAGCAACGCACTTGAGCTCAAAGATTGACGCTAATGGCGATACAAAAAAGGCGAGCTAAACCCGCAGAAAAGTGTGCTGTCCCGAACTGAGTTGCCCGGCACGCGCAGCGCAGATAATCGAAGCTCAACGGATCACTGGCGTGTCAGTCGAGTGTAACGGCTTCGGTTGTTTTCAACACGGCTGCCGCTACCACGATATCTGTTTCTGCGTTCAAATCTGTCTCGACACACGTCACGATATCGAGACCTTGGCTGCCTGACACCACCAGTGGCCGCGTGCCATACGGTGCGCGAGCATGCGGATCACACACCAACAACGCGCCACTCTCTATCCCCAATTGCGCGAGCCGCGCATCCGGTACTTCAACGAGAAACGCCGCGGCAGGGATATCGTGTTGCCCCACCACCACGGCCAATTTGCGCGATTCAAGACCACTGAGTTGCTGCCTCAGCACTTGTTCTGCCACCTCCAAATCGTGCAGTGGCACCAAGTGCAGGCGACGTGTCGAATTGCTGTTGGCCAACGATTGCGCAAAGGTGTGTTCGGGGTATATCGACACCGCCGAATACCCGGCTGCGTGGATACGTTCAAGGATCGACACCCCGACTTTCTGGCGTCCGTCACACAGCTGATCCAAGCTGGAAGCCCGTTTATAGCCCAGCCGCCGGGCAACGCCGCTGAATCCGCCGTGTTCCGTCTGAGCAAGGCCTTGGAAAAAGGCCCGCAGACGCAGCACTGCCTTGACGTCCCGCGCAGACCAGCTAGGTGGCAGTGTGATGCTGTCCCACTTAGTGCGCACGGCGAAGTCTCCAAAGACGCCGGCCAGCTGGCACCTGGCTACCGCAACACACAACTGCAGACAACGCTTGAATCGTTGAACTGCTGTACTCTATATTACATTGACAGTCCGTACTGCGCTCGCGGGTTTGTCGCTGAGTTCCAACCATCTCAGACGCCACCCAATTCACCCGAGGCGCCGCTCCAACCCGCAATACAGCGCACAGAGAACCGAGATAGTAACTTGCTGATACTCACGAGAAGACCTGGTGAGGCGCTGAAAATAGGCGATTGCACAGTCACTGTGCTCAATGTGCAGGGCGACAAAATCAAAATCGGCATCCTCGCACCAGACAATGTCACCATATTGCGCAGTGAATTGCTTGAGATCGACGCCGAGCGCGAAAAGAAAAGTCCCAAGCGCTGACCGGGCGCAGGACCCAAAACGGATGGGTCAGGCATTGATGAATTCCCTTTCTGCATAAGTGCGAGTCCTTCCTGGATCGCCGCTCGCGCCAACGTCAAACGTGTGACAACCACCCGCTGTACTGAGACGCTTTTCCAGAGACCGCATTGAAATACAACGCCTGAAGTTGTTCGGTCACGGGGCCGCGTGTACCACCGCCAATGGTGCGGTTGTCGACTTCACGAATCGGTGTCACCTCTGCCGCTGTGCCCGTGAAGAAACACTCGTCGGCGATATACACGTCATCGCGGGTGATATTGCGCTCGACCAAATTGATACCGAGGTCGTCGCAGAACGTCATGATAGTACGGCGCGTGATGCCGTTGAGTGCAGAAGTCAATTGCGGCGTGTAGACCACCCCGTCTTTGACCAAAAAGAAATTTTCTCCGCTGCCCTCTGAGACATAGCCGTCAACGTCGAGCATCAGCGCCTCATCGTATCCGTCTTGCAATGCCTCTTGGAGCGCGAGCATCGAGTTGATGTATTGCCCGTTGGCTTTGGCGCGCGTCATGCCGATGTTGACATGGTGGCGGGTGTGCGAAGAACAACGGATACGGATGCCTTTAGTCAGGCCGTCATCGCCGAGGTAAGCCCCCCAAGGCCACGCGGCGATCATCAAATGCGTGCTGAGATTGTCCGCGCGCAGACCCATGCCCTCAGCACCGTAAAAGGCCATAGGACGCAGGTAGCAGGCACCCAAGTCATTTTCCCGAATCACTTGCTTTTGTGCGTCGTTAACCGTGTCTTTGTCCCACGGAATGGACATTCGCAAAATTTTCGCCGAGTCGAACAAACGCTGAGTGTGATCTTCAAGGCGAAAGATGGCGGGGCCGGCATCGGTATCGTAAGCGCGCACGCCCTCGAAGACACCTAAGCCATAATGCAAGGTATGGGTTAAGACATGAACCTTTGCGTCGCGCCATGGAACCATTTTCCCGTCAAACCAAATGACGCCGTCGCGATCTGCAAATGACATGTGCTCTTTCTTCCCGGCCAAAGCCTCGGCTATTGGCAAATTTTATGAAGCCATCATTGCCAGGCAATGCGCGGCAATACCCTGTTTTCCACGTGCACAGACGCTGCACACACTGCCTACGATGCCAAGACAGAAATTCAGCCTGGGTTGAAATGCAAGCGCGATCAACACGCGCAAAAAAGGCCCAAGGTCCAATTCCCATATTGAACCATAAACTGTGTACTGGCGGAACCGCCACGCCGCCGACAAACGGCGTGATTGTGACATCTTATGCAATCTCGACTAGCCGGCAATAGAACATGCGGGCAACGCTGCCGGCGCTGCTGCTGTTGCGCTGCAACACGGCCGAAGGCTTTGCGGCACACCTTTTTGTACCCAAGAACCAAAATATGCGGACAAGATCGCGCCAAACGGGAGCACTGAGCACACTCGGCCAGTCTGACCAGAACTGGCCAGCCGGTGTACCATAACGCTCCCATGCCGCGTCGTAAGACCGCGCTCTGCGCCGCCACCTGAGAATGTCTGTGTCCTCAACTTCACCGCACACTGAATCGCCAAGCGCCACCGCTCTGTCCTTTGACTGCGTGCAGGTGCACTTGGCCGGTACCGAGATCATCCGCGATGTCAGTTTCGCGCTAGAGCCGGGCCAGATCGGCTGCTTGCTAGGCCCCTCAGGGTGCGGCAAAACCACCATCCTGCGTGCGATTGCCGGCCTTGAGCCCATCACACGCGGCCGCATCTGTGTGGGCGACAACCTGCTCAGCGACAGCAACTACCACTGCCGCACTGAGCAGCGCGGCATCGGCATGGTCTTTCAAGATCTCGCGCTCTTCCCCCACTTGAGCATCGCAGACAACATCGGGTTCGCTCTCAAACACCTGCCACGAGCCGACCGACTGACACGGATTACACAACTGCTGCGCATGATCGATCTCAGCACCGCCCGAGACCGGTTTCCCCACGCGCTGTCTGGCGGACAGCAACAGCGCGTCGCATTGGCTCGCGCCATTGCCAACCGCCCGGCTCTGCTGTTGATGGATGAGCCCTTCAGCGGCCAGGACGCCGAGCGGCGCGAGGCTCTCGCCCGCGACGTCCGTGATTTGCTGAAACTCGAGGGCATCACCGCGCTGGTTGTGACACACGATCAACTCGAAGCCTTTGCGATTGCCGACTGCATCGGCGTCATGAACGCTGGCAAGATCGCGCAGTGGGACGCCGCCTACACCCTCTACCACGAGCCTGCCGACCGTTTCGTGGCCAATTTCGTCGGTGAGGGGGTGTTGCTGTGTGGCAGCATCATCAACGACAGTGCACTGATGACGGAATTGGGCGAAATCCCAATGCACCGCGCGGCCCCCTTCCCCGCCAACACCCCCATTGAATTGCTGGTGCGGCCAGATGACGTCGTTCTCGACGAAAATTCAGGTTACTGCGGTGAGATCGTGGAGCGAAAGTTTCGCGGTTCTGAACACCTCTACACAGTGCGTTTGCCCGGCAGCACACGCGTGTTGTGCGCAGCACCGAGTCACGTCGACAGACGAGTTGGAGACTCCATTGGTGTCAAGCTTGCACTTGACCACCTTGTGTTGTTCAAGCGCGACATAGCCGGCTGACCTCAGCGAATTGCGTCCGCCGGGCAGACACTCTCATTTTTTGGCATTTCGGGCTCGGCATTGAGCAGCGCAATTTCAACCCCCACGTCAGTTGCAGGCAGGTCACGCTCGGGCGTGCATGCGTCTGATGCAATTTCCGACAATGCCGACGTCGGTGGGGGAGTCACGCTCTCGGGGCTCTGACCCTGACTCAACACCAACCACCCGAGCAGCGCCAACACGGCGCCGTGCGGCAAGCCCGAGAGTCCATTGTTGATTTTCACAGCCGACGCCTGAGCAGCACCAGCAACAACAACCCGCCACCAATGACACCGCCACCTGCTGACACCACCGTAGCGCTGCTAGAACCGTCGGTATCGTCAAGGTCGCCCACATTGAGTTCGAAGGTCGCGAATGCCTCGCTTTGGCCGTCATCGGCAAACAACCGCACAACAGACACACCCCGCACCGTCGGCGTGCCACGGATAACGCCTGTGTCACTGTTGACCGCGAGGCCCAGCGGCAGTCCAGTGGCGCGGTAGGTCAGCGTATCGCCGTCGAGATCGTTGCCGTTGAGGTCAATCTCCGCACGCTGGTTCAAGCGCACCGCCACTGAACTTGGCGTGGCAAGCGTCGGCGGCCGATTGTCGTCGCCGTCGAGCACCGCATCGAGGTCTTGGTCCACCCCAATACGTGATTCAGTGCCAGCCATTACCAGCGTAAATGTCACAGCGCCATCGGCCGCCGTGGAGAGCAACTCAGCCGGCGTTAATGCCACAGCCGAATTCTGATCAGGGATGAACTGATCACTGTTATCGAGCGCATAGCCGGACCAGCCAGTACCATCGTGGCGTTTGGCGATCAATTCAAGGTGCGGGTGCGCGGCGTAGTCGATCAGTGTGTTCAACCGCTGCGTGTCAGCTACTGTGGCGATACCCGAGACGGTGTGTTGACGACCGAGCGCGGCGTGGCTGTCCTGTCGCAGCTGGCTTGCAGACAAGCCATTATCCGGCCCGTCGAAGGCCAACAGCGCCGCGAGCAAATCGGCGTCCGGCACCGCTGTCATCAACGCGTCCGCACCGTCGTGAAAAAATCCAAAGCCACTGCGGGCCTCATCGCCGTCGAGCGCGTCATACCCCAGGCGCTTGTAGAACTGCACAAAATCGGGCGGCACGATATTCTGCCCCATGCTCTCGCTGGTCACATCGCTGCGGCTGAGGTTGTTGCTGTGGCACCCCAAGCAGGCATTGAGCTTGTCTCGCCCAAGCGCTGCATTGCCAAAGAGCGCAACCGGGTTTGGCGGCAACAACACGCTTTGCGGCAAGCTGTTGTCTTCGTTGCGCCAAGGGCTGGGCGGGAAGTGGATGCTGCTCAGGAAATGTTCAAATTCTGCAATCTCGAGCCCGTTGATCGCGTCGGCACCCTGCAGTACCGAAAAAGTTTGAGCAAAGTCCCGAAGCTCCGTTCGGTCGCCGCGCCAGTGCATGTTGGGGTGACGAATAACGTCTCCCAAGGGCTGCGTGCGCATGGCACTTTTCATCGCGTGGTGCAGCACCCCGCTGTCTCCGTCAGGCCGGCCCAAGTCCCACACCAATCGGTCTGTGCGCGCATCGACATGGCAAGTAGCACACGCAAGGTGCCCGTGACCGGACCCCGTATGCGTGTTATACAAGTGCGGCCTGCCTGCCTTGACCAGGTCCGGCGTCGGGTCGAGAAAGGCCGTGGTACTGCGAAGCGCAAAAGGCTCGAGTGAAAATTCTGTGATCGTGCCATCGAATCGGTTGAGCGTGTAACCGCGATTGCTCTCGGCATTGAGCGCAAGACCGGTTGGGCCCTCACCCACCGTGATACGCCCGGTTCGCTGACCGTCCGCCGAGAGCGATACCAAATTGTTTGAACCCATGCCCGCAACGTAAAACTGACTGCCATCGGGGTGCCACTTGAGCGCGCGCGGGTCACCAACACTCTGGACCCGCAACGCATCGGGCGAGGCGCTGGAGCTGTAATCAATGTGCGGATTGAGGTCGAAGCTGCGACTTGGTTCACCCGAAATGAAACGTGCGTATTCAACCCGCGCGAACACGCCGTTGAGCTGCGGCTCAAAACGGCGATGGTTGTCGGCATCGGTGCCAACAACCAACACTTCGCCACTGATCGGGTTGATGTCGAGCGACATCAGCATGGTCATTACACCGGTCTGGTAGTGCGCGACGTCGAGCGTATCGGTCGCAATCACAACGACATCGCGGTCGGGCAGGCGCCAGTCCACATCACGCCCAGAGGTGCTGGCTTGAGCACCTTGGAGAAAGCGTTGCCAGTCCCCTCCGTTGTCGTCGAGCCAACGACCATCACTCTGCGACTGCACAATCAAACTGCTAAAGCCCGGATTGCCAGCTGTCAACGCAGGCGAGAACTGATTGCCCTGATTGGGGACAGGGTTGGCACCTGACCAAGGAGAATCTGCACGGCTGACCACGTCCTCCGTGCCCACCTGGGCGCCACTGGTGATCGGTCCGGGGCGGCCACTCAACACAGTGGTGTCACTTCCGCTGTAAAACGACGCCGCAAACAGCGTCATCCCGTCTGCGCTGATCGCGAGCGCGCGCGGCTCCTCAAACCCTGCATCAATCCGCTGTGGCGAAGCACTCAGGTCACCGAGGCTATAGACCTCAATCTCGTTGCTGTCGGCAATGCTGACAAAGGCGCGGTTGGTGATTGTTGAGAACACGACGTCAGCGGGTTCATTGCCGGTCGACAAGGTGTGGGTCACGGCGCCGTTTGTGAGATCAACCACGCTGATGCTGTCACTGACTTGGTTGACGACCCACGCCACCTCATCATTGAGCGCACGCACGCTGACAGGCTCCAGTCCAACCGGTGTGCTCAGGCGTTGCGATACGCCGAGCGGATTGACGTCAAACACTTCCAGGCGGTGCGCTGCGGTGTTAACCGCCAACAGCGTTTGACCGTCTGGGGTGAGATCGAGCGGGTGAACATGCGGGCTTTCAAAATTCACTGTGCCACTGAACACACTCGCACGGTGACCCAGGTCGGTCGTCGAATCAACAGCGGGTGCAGTGGTACAGGTCGCCATGAGGTCGCGGTTGTCGATCAGCTCTTGCAGGTTGCCATTGCTGTGATCAATCGCCATCAGCGATTCGAACAGCACGCCTGAGCACACCGGCAAATCGTTGACGAAACGCCCTGCTGGAATGTCGGCAAAGTTGACCGTTGGCACAATGGCGCAAACAACCAGCGCGACTGAGCGCGCGGCGGATTGCCAGTGAACTTGTCTTAACGAACCCGTCCCCATTGGCCTCACCGTGACTCGCGCCAACGTGCGCGATTGCAGAACCCCAAAAAAAAACGCGGCCTTGCCGCGCTTTTTTTCAATGGCCCTGATTCACAGGGTCGGCTGAATCAATCGCGGCGAGTCCACTCTGCCAGACGAGCGCGCAACCGAACCATGGCTTGACCGTGGATTTGGCACACCCGTGACTCACTCACACCGAGGATTTCGCCAATCTCTCTGAGATTCAGCTCGTCGTCATAGTAGAGCGACATCACCAAGCTTTCTCGCTCTGGTAAGTTCTTGATCGTCTCGGCCAAGGCTTTCTTGAATGCGCCGTCTACAAAAGACTCCTCCGGGCTGTCGACATCGGCCTGAGGCAGTGCAATCGTCTCACCTGTGCTCTCGTCCGGCTGATCAAAGCTGAACACGCGTGCAGACGTCGATTCGCTGAGAATCTGGTGGTATTCCTTGACCGTGATGCCCATGGATTCAGCAACTTCAGCATCGCCGGCATCGGATCCACTGGTTTGTTCAAGCTTGCGTAAGGCCTCAGCTGCCTCACGGGATTTGCGGTGAACCGAGCGCGGGGTCCAGTCGGAGCGGCGAATCTCGTCCAACATGGCGCCGCGGATACGGATACCCGCGTAAGTTTCAAAGCTTGCACCTTGTTTGGGGTCGTAGTGCTTTGCCGCCTCTATCAACCCAATCATGCCCGCTTGAATCAAGTCTTCGGCCTGCACGCTCGGTGGCAGCCGATTCATCATGTGAAAGGCGATGCGCTTGACCAAATTGGCGTTTTTGGTGACCAGATCTTCATTATCCAGACTCTTAATCTGGGAATACATTGCGTGCGCATTCATACTGCATCAGCCCTTTTGGCACTGTGGCGAACTAGCCGCTCTACAAAAAATTCCAGGTCTCCCCTGGGGTGTTGCGGCAGTGACAGTGCATCCATCTTTTTTGCAAGTTTTGCGATTGCCGTGGCAGCACGGCTTCGCGGATACGCTTCAATGACCGGGCGCTGTTGACGCACTGCTCTCTCGAGCTGCGAGTCATTGGGCACCACGGACACCAATTCCAACCGCACAGACAGAAAACGATCTGTCACCCTTTGCAGCCGGTGGAACACCTCGCGACCTTGCTGAACGGCGTCCACCCGATTGACTACAACCAAAAAGTGTTCCAAGCCGTGTTCGCGGTTGAGTACTTTGATCGTCGCGTAGGCATCTGTAATCGACGACGGGTCATCACACACCATCACCAACACGTGCCGCGATGCGGCACAAAGCTGTCCAACAGACTCGCCAACGCCCGCAGCGGTATCGATGACCATGACATCGAGATTCTGCGTGAGATCGCTAAAAGCCCTTATCAGGCCGGCGTTCTCAGCCGTACCAAGCTGGGACATTAGGCGGTTGCCAGATGCAGAGGGCACCACCTGCAAGCCCGCCGGACCGGGGGTCACCACCTCAGACAGGCTGCGCTCACCACGCAGCACATGCGCAAGCGTGTACCGTGGTTGCAAATTGAGAAGGATGTCGACATTGGCCAGACCGAGATCGGCGTCAACCAGCATCGTCTTGCGACCGCCTTTAGACAGTGCAACGGCAAGGTTTGCCGCCAAATTGGTTTTACCAATTCCGCCTTTTCCACCGGTGACAGCAATCACCTTGACCGGGCGATCCAGCACGGCGGGCGCTTCTTCGCAGTCACCCTGCCAATCACTGAGGTCCATGCCAAATGCCTTCACAGTGATGCCCCAAAGCGGGCAGCAAGTGCCGGTTCAGACAAAGAGCTTGCCGCGCCGCGCGAGGCTGGCGCGTTCTCACACAAGGCGATCAACCGCTCGACATCGGGCACACAGATGCCGTCTGGCACATCGGGTCCAATTCCAATTGCGGCAACCGGCAGCTGGTTTTCAATCACCGCTGACAACACACCGCCAAGACTCGGCGCCTCGTCAATTTTGCTCAAGATAGCGGCAACTGGCAGCGAGCGGCCGAGCGCACCCAATAAGTCAAGGCTGTCTCCAGGTGCCGCGTTGGCTGCGAGAACCACATAATTTTGCAGCGGGAAATCATACTCATCGGAGAGGCCCGCTAGTTTCAACGCGAGGCCACGGTTGCGCTCACCGTTTCCGGTATCAATCAAAACGCGTGCATGTTGTTGGCGCACGCTTTCAATCAGCGGACCGAGGTCGTCAAGATCTGTCACCGTGTGCACTGGTACACCGAGCACGCTGGCGAAGGCAGACAGCGAGGCGGTGCCGCCAACGCGGTCTGTGTCGGTGCTGATAAAGGCAACCGATTCAGGTCCGCACTGGAGTGCGTACTGTGCCGCGAGCTTCACCACTGTGCTGGTCTTGCCAGCGCCTGAGGCGCCAAATACCGCGGAGACGCCAGAATCCACCAAGGGGTTGCCGTCTGCGATCATCAGCCGTGCGCCAAGCCAGTGGCGCGCGAGCTGCCAATTTGTGTCGGGGTCGGCTTGCAATGACACCGCCTGACACAACCGCTGTGCCAAGGCATCGTCAAAACCGAGGGCGTGCAGATCCCGGAGCAGCGCCACACT
>CALAMQ010000022.1 GCA_937925815.1 uncultured Granulosicoccaceae bacterium
ATCCCCGGGGCTTCAGGCTGGCCGGAATTTGTGCGCAACGCCTCAGAGCAGTTTGAAGCGCGTGCGCCGATGGTGGAAATACAAGACAGCAACAGCGTCTTGCTCGACGGCATGGCCGGGTGGCAATTGCCCGTCGCCGTCGCCCACGGCGAGGGCCAAGTGCGAGCGGTCGGCGGCAACACGCCAAGCCCGGCACTCGTGTACGTCGACAACAACGGCCGTGCCACCGAACGCTACCCCGCCAACCCCAACGGCTCGCCAGGCGGTGCCACCGGCTACACCTCAGACGACGGCCGCGCCACCATCATGATGCCGCACCCCGAACGCGTCTTCCGCAGCATCCAAATGAGCCACGCCCCCAAAGACTGGCCCGAGGCCAGCCCTTGGCTGCGCTTGTTCCAGAACGCCAGGCGGGCGGTGTAAAAAATAGAGGCAAGTCAGCAACTTGCCGTGTGTCTGGTGGCGGCCGGCGAGGTGCGGCCGGCGAGGTGCGGCCTGCAAGGTGCGGCCTGCAAGGTGTGGCGCCACGAACGCATCTAAAGCATCAAGAAAATTTGGGTGCGACGGAATTTTTTGCTTTGCCCGCAAATCTATGCGGACTGCTGCGCCGCGCTAGTCTTGATTTTCTCAATCACGCGCAGCGTCTCCAGGCCCTCGCGGCCGGACACGAGCGGGGCTTCTTCGCCTCTTATGACGCGACTGAAGTGGTCAATTTGGCGGCGGAGTGGGTCTTCCATGGACTGTGGGTATCGGGTGCGCTGGATGGGTGCCCACCAGCCGGGGGGCTGGTCGCCGTAGTGCCAGTGGTTGAAGTCGGGCAGGGAGAGTGAGCCTTTGTCGCCGCCGATCAAGTAACAGAATCCGTCGGTAGCCGGGTAGGCGGGGTTTTCATGCGCGCTCAGTTCCCAGCTCCAGGGCGCTGGGACATTGTCTGTGACGCTGAGGGTGCCGATGGCGCCACTTTCGAAACGCAGCAGTGCCCCCGCGCTTTCTTCCACTTCAAATCCCCGTCCGTGGTGGCTCTCAAGCGCGGTCACGTCGGTGACGTCGCCGCACAGGTGTCGCAGCAGGTCGACATCGTGGATTAAATTGATAAACACCGGCCCCGCGCCGTCTTCGCGCCGCCAAGCGACGTCAAAGTAGTCTGTGGGTTTGTAGAGCCAGCACTGGCCGTGCACCACTTGCAATCTGCCAAGTTCACCGGATTCAATCAGCGCTTTGGCGCGCGCAATCACCGGGTTGTGACGGCGGTGATGGCCAACCAGCAAGGGCACACCGCTGTCGTCGCTCGCCGCGACCATCGCCGCTGCGTCCTCGGTGTTGGAGGCAATGGGTTTTTCCACCAACACGGGCACGCCCGCGCCGAGCGCGTCGAGGGTGGTGCTGCGGTGCAGTTGGTTCGGGGTGGCGTTGATCAGGCCGTCAGGCCGCGCGGCTTCCAAGCACGCGTGCAAATCGGTGTGGTGCGGCACACCGCAAGCCTGCGCGAGTGCTACCGCGTCCGGTGCTGGGTCGATGATGCTGTGCAGTTGGTTGCTCTGGCGCAACAGCTCAATATGACGCCGGCCAACGAGGCCTGCGCCGAGCACGGCGATTTGGGGACGGGTGGCTGAAGTCATGAACGGGCACGTTGGCGGATGGGCGGGAGGATGAGCGCAAATTGGGCCGCAGTAGGCAGCACCATCAAAGCATCGCGATGATAACAAAGTCCCCACCGGGACTGACGCTCACGCGGAGGTCGGCAAAGGCATTAAGACTGATGGGGTGCCGGGGCTGATACGTTGATTTATGCCGCAATCAACGCTGCCTGTTCACCCTCGGCTGAGGGTGAACAGGGGAGCAATGGTGCACTTGGTTCGGTTTCTTAGGCCGCAAGGTCCATCTGTGGGCTTGGATCCTCTGCGGTGCGTTGATAGGCCTCGACGGCTGTCATGGCGGTAACACTCATGGTCTCTGGCGTGTTGGTCTCACCGTCGGTCGGTGTCGCCTCGTCATCGCTGACAGCCTGCGTGTCTTCACCGTCAGAGCCCGTTTGCGCTTCGAGCTGGTTGCGCATGATCTCCATGCGCGCGTGCGCAGCCTTCTGCGCGGCGTCCGCCGCCACGCGCATGTCCTGGGCCGAAGGTTCTGCCGGTGCCATGGCGGCGCGCTGAACGGTCTGCATTTTTGACACAGTGGCCAAGGGGTCGTCGGGCACCACAGCGGTGTCGATGCCCACTTCGCCACCAATCGCGTAGCGTTTGCCGTCTGGACCCGTTTGAAAGCTGTAGCGCGGCCCGGAGGTCGCGTACTGGCCAGCCGCGGCCAAGTGCGCTTGCTCGTGTGTGCGCACTTCTTTGTCGCGTGCGGCGAGCTCTTGAACGGTCTTGTAGACCTCGCTGGTCGGGTCTTTCAGTGCCTCTTCGGTGCTTTGCTGCGCTGATTTGTCGTCGTCAGTGCGCTCGGCGTCTTCCCCTTTGGCGGCGCGCTCAGTGTTGCGACGCTCATCAGTTGGCGGCAATTCAGTTGTTTTTGTTTCGCTGGTGTCGGCGTGGTCTGCCGGGCGCGTGGAAGCGGCGCTTTTGCTCACGGCCTGAACGGCGTGATTGGGGTTCTGTGCGTCGGGACGTTCGGTGCCTGGTGTCATCATGACAGGCAAGACCCGACTGTTACTCGCGTCTGCGGCGAGATACGGTGTCGTCGTCTGGGTGCGTATGTTCTCCAACATGTCCGCAACTCCTGTTTCGCGGATTCAGGTAGATGAGCGGCGAGTTGGGCCCGGACTTGAGAGCGGGTTGCTAAAGATTTTGGTCGCTCGGGGCAATTACCTATTGCAGGAACGCAATTGTTGACCGACTGTCTAGGTGTTTATCTGTAAACGAGACGCTGTGATGATGCGCAAGGCCATATCCTCCAACGAGATCACCCCCGAATCGGTTTTTTTAAAGCGCAGGCAGGTGCTGCAAGCTGCCATGGCACTGGGCGCAGGCAGCCTCGTTGGCTGCTCGGTGGACAGCGCTGAGGCTGACACCCCGAGCGCCGCCACGACGCGCGCGCTGACCTCGACCGGTTCCACAGACTTCGCCGGCGGTGAAAACTGGACGCCGGAGAAGTTGGTCACAAGCTACAACAACTTCTATGAACTCGGTCTTGATAAGGGCGATCCCGCCAAGAACGCCGACTGGCTCAAAACCGACGGCTGGACCGTTGAAGTCGGTGGTGCCTGCGCCAAGCCCGGCACCTTTGCCGTTGAAGACCTGGTCAACTTCAATGCGCTCGAAGAGAGGGTGTACCGGTTACGCTGCGTCGAGGCGTGGTCGATGGTGGTGCCTTGGCTCGGGGTGCCGCTTGGCGACATGCTCAAACGTTTTGAACCCACCTCCAATGCCAAGTACGTGCGTTTTGACACCGTGCTCGACCCGGACAACCTCAAAGGCCAGCGCTCAAGCATTTTGCAGTGGCCGTACACCGAAGGCCTGCGCATCGACGAGGCCATGCACCCGTTGAGCTTTATGGCGGTTGGCCTCTACGGTAAAACCTTGCCCGCGCAAAACGGCGCGCCGCTGCGCTTGGTGATGCCGTGGAAATACGGTTACAAGAGCATCAAATCCATTGTCAAAATCGAGTTTGTCGAAGAACAGCCGGACACCAGCTGGAATCTCTCGGCACCGCACGAGTACGGCTTTTACTCCAATGTGAACCCGAGTGTCTCGCACCCGCGCTGGAGCCAGGCGCGCGAACGCCGCATCGACGGCAATGTGCTCAGTGCCAAGATCGACACTCAGATGTTCAACGGTTACGCCGACGAAGTGGCAAGCTTGTATACCGGTATGGATCTGAGCAAGTCGTTTTAAGGGTGTGTCAGTCGGTGTGCCAAAAGTCCGCTGCACGCGCGAGGTCTTCTGGCGTGCCGAGGTCGAGCAAACCGCCTTCAAACACAACCGACGTCACATGCATCCCAACATCAATTGCGGCTTGAATTTCGTGTCCGATGTAGCGTTCGGTCGCGCGCGTTTGCGGCGCGGCAGGCCAGGGTTGCGCACTCAAGAACGCGCTGAAACTAGGGCGCCACAGCGCCAGCACCCACGCGGTGTTGCCCGGGGCGTCGACGGATTTGATATGCACGCCTGTCACCCGCGTATTTCCGGCACGTTCGATCACGTCAACCTTGTCGGCGCGGTCGGTCTCAAAGCAGCCGAGCGCGAGGTCCGCGTCTTCGACATCGAGCGCGGCTGCGAGCGCGTCAAAGGCCTGCGGTGCTCGGAATTGGATGTCGGGAAAGCCGAGCGCAACGGTTTCTGTGCCAAGCGCAAGTTCAGGTGTGTCGAGCGCCCTGCGCAGCGTGTGCAAGGTGCTCGGGGTGTCGGGCAGGCAGTAATAAGTGAGCGGCATGCGGCCAAAGCGCGAGCCGTAACAGGATGTGATGTCCTCTTTGCCCGCGCGCAGCAGCCAACACGCGCGGGAGGCGCCGGCGCGTTCCGCCGCTTCCAGCAGTGCGTCTGCCGCGTGCCGACCCGGCACAATCGCGAGCGCTTCTTTGCTTTGGCCGTTGAGTTCAGGCAGCCGAGTGGCGCGCCCGGCGGCGGGCAGCAGCAGTATCATGGAGGTGTTTTCGCTCGATCAGTCACCGCAGGAGTGTGGCACGCAATCGGTGTGCAACGCTCATCACACATCAGGAGAACGCCGTGAACACCAAAACCCGTGACACTCTTGGCAAAGTTGGCGTCTTTGCGCTCGCAAGCGTGCCACTGCTCGACGGTATCTGGCGTGTCACGAGTGGCACGCGACTCGGCGGCAACCCCATTGAGACGCTCGAGCACCTGAGCGGGCAGTGGGCGCTGTACCTGCTGGCCATCACGCTCGCATTGACCCCGCTGCGCACGCTCTTCGGCTGGCGCTGGCAGCTCAAGCTGCGGCGTATGCTCGGCCTCTTTGCCGCGTTCTACGCGCTGGTGCATGTGGTGTGTTACGTCTGGCTCGACCTCGGTTTTGCGTGGGACGAGATCGGCACAGAGCTGATCGGCCGCCCGACCATCACCATAGGCGCCGTCGCGGCGCTCGGTTTGCTGGTGCTCGCACTGACATCCCCGCGCGCGGCGGTGCGGCGTCTCGGCAAGCGCTGGCAGCCGCTGCACCGTTCGGTTTACCTGATCGCGGTCATGGCGGTGGTGCACGTGGCGTGGAAAGGCAAGGACGGTGGCGAGGATGCGCTGGTGTACGCGCTGGTGTTGATTGCGTTGCTGTTGCCGCGCTTTGCGGTGCTCGCGAAAAAGCGCAGCTCACCGCAGGCTTAAAGTTGTGGTCAAAAAAAACGCCCCGCAGTGCGGGGCGTTGAGACGTGTCAGCGGGGACGCGTGCTCAGCCGAGCAGCTCCTTGACGGTGTCGCGCTCTTCAATGAGCTCTTGTTGCGAGGCGATCATCTTCTCGCGGATCGCGTCAGACACCTCGAGGCCCTGCACGATCTCGTACTCACCGTTACTGATGGTGACAGGGTAGGAGTAGATCAGGCCTTCTTCGATGCCGTAGCTGCCATCGGATGTCACCGACATGCTGACCCAGTCACCCGGCGCTGTGCCGAGCACCCAGCTTCGCATGTGGTCCACAACCGCGCTGCCGGCGGAGGCGGCAGACGAGCTGCCGCGCGCCGCGATCACCGCCGCGCCACGCTTGGCAACGGTTGGGATGAATTCATCCATGGCCCACGCCGCGTCCACCAGACCCGGTGCGGCTTCACCGGCAACCGTGCAGTGGCTGATGTCAGGCACTTGGGTTGTGGAGTGGTTGCCCCAGATGATCATGCGCTGGATATCGGTGACCGCTTTGCCGGTCTTGGCGCTCAGTTGGCTCAGTGCACGGTTGTGGTCGAGCCGGGTCAACGCTGTAATATTGCGCGGATTGAGATCCGGGCAGTTGGCTTTGAGGATGTAGGCGTTGGTGTTGGCCGGGTTGCCAACAACGCAGACTTTTACGTCTTTTTTCGCGTTTGCGTTCAGTGCGGCGCCCAGACCCGAGAAGATTTTTCCGTTGTCGGTCAGCAGGTCTTTGCGCTCCATGCCCGGGCCGCGCGGTTTGGCGCCAACAAAAAGCGCCGCGTCGACGTCTTTGAAGGCTGTCGCTGGGTCGTCGGTGCAGACCACACCCGCGAGCAGCGGGAAGGCGCAATCGTCGAGCTCCATTTTGACCGCCTCGAGCACGCCCAATGCCGGGGTGATTTCAAGTAGGTGCAACACCACGGGCTGATCGTCGCCGTACATCTGTCCAGCGGCGATGCGAAACAGCAGCGAATAGCAGATCTGACCCGCGGCGCCGGTGACAGCAATGCGAACGGGAGATTTCATGTGGCGATCCTCATTGTTTTGGATGTGGATTTGAACGTGATGTCACGATCCGTGCCCGCCGTTGAACGTGGCGCTTGGCGCGGAACAATCCCGCACTTTAACACAGCGTTTTAGCAGTCGTCCCCGGGTGCTGCACCGCGGCAGTGCAGACCTGTGTGCGCACAGTGTGATGTAGCGTGTGCGCGCATGGTGTAAAATTCCGCACCGCACACATTCTGCCGCTGGGCCTCATGCACTGCCCCTTTTGCTCCGCACCCGACACCAAAGTGGTCGACTCCCGCCTGGTTGCCGACACCAACCAGATTCGTCGCCGGCGCGAGTGCATCAAATGCTCAGAACGCTACACCACCTATGAATCCGTCGAGCTCAATCTGCCGCGCGTGATTAAAACGCACGGCGAGCGCGAGTCCTTCAACGAACACAAGCTTCGTGGCGGCATGCAGCGTGCGCTGGAGAAGCGCCCGGTCAGCGCCGAGGCGCTTGAGGCTGCGGTCAGCCACATCGCGCACCGGGCGATGGTCTGCGGCGAGCGCGAGGTGCCCGCTGGTCGCATTGGTCAATGGGTGATGGACGAGCTCCGCGAACTCGATCAAGTCGCTTACGTGCGCTTTGCGTCGGTCTACCGCAGCTTTGAAGACGTCAACGCCTTCCGCGAGGAAATCGAGCGCCTCGAGCGGGAGCCGAGCGCGGCGGAAAAGCGCGACCAAATGCCGCTGCTCGACGACGCCCAGCGCAGCGGTTCCAAGGACGCGGAGCGCGGTCCCCCAGCGTGAGTGCTCGCGACGCACAGTGGATGTCACGCGCGCTCGAGCTTGCCCACGGCGCGCGCTTTCACACTGCGCCTAATCCCGCCGTGGGCTGTGTGCTCACCCAGGGTGACAACCTTGTCGGCGAGGGCGCAACCGCGCCCGTTGGCGGCCCACACGCCGAAGCCCGTGCGCTTGCGGCGGCTGGCACGGACGCGCGCGGCGCGACCGCTTACGTCACGCTTGAACCCTGCAACCACCACGGCCGTACACCACCTTGCAGCGAGACCTTGATTGAGGCCGGGGTGGCACGCGTGGTGATCGCCACCCGCGACCCCAACGCCGAGGCGAGTGGCGGGCTGGCGCGCCTGGCGTCAGCGGGCATCGCGGTGGAGACTGGTTGCTGTGAGTCTGAGGCGCGCTGGCAGCTCCGCGGTTTTCTCTCGCGGCTCACGCGCGCGCGCCCTTGGGTGCGCCTGAAAATGGCCGCGAGCCTCGATGGGCGCACCGCGATGGCCTCTGGCGAGAGCCAGTGGATCACAGGCCCCCAAGCGCGCGAAGACGTACAGCGCCTGCGCGCTGAGGCCGATTGCACGTTGACCGGCATCGGCACGCTGCTCGCTGACGACCCGGCCATGACCGTGCGCATGAGCGCCGCCGAACTCGGCGCCGAGACCGCACGGCAGCCCATGCGCGCATTACTGGACACGTCGCTGCGCTGCCCGCTGGATGCAAAGTGGCTACAACTTGCGGGGGAGAAGCGGGTCTACACCGCCGAATCGCCCTCACAGCCACTTGGCAATGCCGAGGTGGTTCGCGTCGCGCCGGCAGACGGCGGGGTCTCGCTCGAGGCGGTCTGGGCCGATCTTGGCGACCGTGGCGTTAGCTTTGTGCACCTCGAATGTGGCC
>CALAMQ010000023.1 GCA_937925815.1 uncultured Granulosicoccaceae bacterium
GCACCGTCTCGATCAGTTGAGGGGCGCTGACGGATGGCTTCAAGGCTCACACCTTGATCCGCGAGAATGCGCGCCACATCCGCCATCACGCCCGGCTTGTCCGCAGCCAAGAGCTTGATGTAATACGCGCTCTCAAAATGCTCGCGCGACAGCACCGGCAGCGCAGAGAGCGAATCCGCCTGAAACGCCAAGTACGGCACGCGGCTTTCAGGGTCCAAGGTGAGCGTGCGCGCCACGTCAACGATGTCCGCAACCACCGCAGAGGCGGTCGCGTGCGAGCCCGCACCGGCGCCGTAATACAGTGTTGGGCCGACGGCGTCGCTGTGCACCAGCACGGCGTTCATCACGCCGTCGACGTTTGCGACCAAGCGGCGCTCGGGGATCAGTGTCGGGTGTACCCGCAACTCCACGCCCTCTTCGCGCTTGCGCGCAACGCCCAGGTGTTTGATGCGGTAGCCGAGCTCTTCAGCAAAGCCGATGTCTTCAGATGTGATTGCGCTGATGCCCTCGGTATAGACCTTGTCAAATTGCAGCGGGATCCCAAAGGCGATGGACGCGAGAATGGTGAGCTTGTGTGCGGCGTCAATGCCCTCGACGTCAAAAGTTGGGTCTGCTTCGGCGTAGCCGAGCGCCTGCGCTTCGGCCAGCACCTCATCAAAGCTCGCGCCGCGGTCGCGCATCTCGGTCATGATGAAATTGCCGGTACCGTTGATGATGCCGGCGAGCCACTCGATGTCGTTGGCGGCGAGGCCTTCGCGAATGGATTTGATGATTGGTATGCCGCCGGCCACTGCGGGCTCAAAGGTGATCATCAGGCCGCGCTTCTGCGCCTCGGCGAAGAGTTCGTTGCCGTGAATTGCGATCAGCGCCTTATTGGCGGTGACCACGTGCTTGCCGTTGGCAAGCGCGCGCAGCACGAGGTCGCGGGCGAGGTCCGTGCCGCCTATCATCTCGCAGACGATATCGATCTCGGGGTCATCGACAACAAAGCCCGGATCGGTTGAGACCTCAATATCAAAGCCGTGAGCGCGCGCTTTGTCTATGTCACGCACCACCGCCGATTTGACACGGATCTCGCGGCCAGCGCGTCGCGCAATCTCACCGCCGTTGCCGTGCAACACCGAGACCGTCCCGGCCCCGACCGTACCCAACCCAAGCAAACCGACATGCACTGCTTTCACTGCACTCTCCGCGTGCCGCCCAAGAGCGGGCGACGTGTTCAAACCGCGCATTATAAAGTAAAAAAAAAGGCGCCATCACAGTGTGATGGCGCCTGCGGTTCAGGCTGCGCTGAATCGGTGACTCAGAAGCGGAACACGCTGTCTGCGTTGTAGCCGCTGTGCTCGATGATACGGCGCAATTTCTTGAGCGCGTCCATCTGAATCTGGCGCACGCGCTCGCGCGTGACGCCGAGCTCAGCACCCACCTCTTCGAGCGTGGACCGCTCGTAGCCGTGCAGGCCAAAGCGTCGCACCACCACTTCGCGCTGCTTGGTCTCAAGCTTCGCAAGCCAGCCGTTGAGGTTCTTCTGCACGATGGACTCTTGCAACCGGGTAGAGGGATCGACGTTGTTCTCGTCCGGAATCACGTCGAGCAACATGCGGTCGCCGTCTTTGCTGGTCGGCACATCAACTGAGGTCACGCGGTCACGCAGACCCAACACCCGCTTGACGTCTTCAACCGGGCGGTCGCACACCTCGGCGATCTCTTCCATGGTCGGCTCGTGATCGAGCGTTTGCTGCAGACGGCGTTGCGTGCGCAGGTAGACGTTCATCTCTTTGATCACGTGGATCGGCAGGCGAATTGTGCGCGTCTGGTTCATCAACGCGCGCTCGATGGTCTGACGAATCCACCAAGTCGCGTAAGTCGAGAAGCGAAAGCCTTTCTCTGCGTCAAACTTCTCAACCGCGTGGATCAGCCCGAGGTTGCCCTCTTCGATCAAATCAAGCAGCGCGAGGCCACGGTTCATGTAGCGGCGCGAAATCTTCACAACCAAACGCAAGTTGCACTCGATCATTTTCTTGCGCGCGGACTCATCACCCTTCTTGGAGCGACGGGAGTAGTACTTCTCCTCGTCAGCTGTCAGCAGCGCTGAGAACTCAATCTCTTTGAGATACATGCGCGTGGCATCCATCTCTTTGCGCGGGACGTCGCCGGCATCAAACCGTGTTTCCTTTGGCGTCGCTGCCGCGGCGTTGCCAACGTCCACATCAATCTCTGCGGTGGCGTCCAGATTGTCGGCGTTGTTGTCGGTTTTTGCGGTCGACTTTTCAGTCGACTCTTCGACGTTTTCCCACTCAGCAAGCCCCTGCCTTGCCATCGCACTCTCTCCGCTTAAGATGCCAGTTTATTATGCTGTCGCCCGTTAAATTCGGGCTTGTGTTTACGCGATGACTGCGCGTTCAGTTGCCTTTCGGCAAATATTTCAACGGGTCCAGCGGCACGCCGCGCTGGCGTATCTGGAAATGGAAACGACCGTCCGCACTGCCGTCCCCGGCCTGCGCAATCACTTCTCCAACCCGGACGCTGTCGCCCTCCCCAACCAACAACTTGCCAACCTTGGCATATGCCGAGAGGTACTCTCCGGCGTGGTCAATGATGATGGTTCGCCCGAGCACGTTCACATCACTGCCGGCGAAGGCCACGATGCCGTCGGCCGCCGCTCGAATCGGCTCGGATGCGCCACCGACAATGTCGATACCTTGCTGCGAATTCTCAGACGCGGAAAATGATTTGACGATCTTGCCGCGCTGCGGCCACGCCCAGTTCAACCCGTCGCGCGACGCGGTTGGCACTTCAATAACGTCTTCCACATTTAGAGCTGCGACCTCAGCGGGCTCTTGTGCGGCCTCAATTGGCTGCACCGCCACAGGCAGCGCAGGCACTACCAAAGGCTCTACCGCCACCACTGCGGGCATCTCTGATCGGGCCACGTCATTTGGTACGTCTGCGAGCGCATCTGCGCGCGGTGACATGGGCACAATCAACTGAGAATCGAGCGGACTGGCTGCACCCGCTGCGCGTGTAACCGTGTCACTGACTGCAGCTTGCGGCACCGGCTGAACAGTCGGTTCAATCAACACCGGCGCTTGCACGATGGCAGTGGCGCCGCGTGGCGGGCGAACCTGCAAAGGCTGACCGGAGATCAATGCTGAGGCGCTGGCCATGCCATTCCACGCCAGCAGGTCATCCACGGACGTTTTGTAACGCCAAGCGATGTACGCGAGGTTGTCCCCTGGCTGGACGATGTAAGTAGAGCGCGAATCGAAACTGCGGCCCAGAGGCTCGAGCACGCGTTTGACCGGTGTGACGACATCGGGAATTGCCATTGAGCTGCAGCCACTCACTACTACGACCACGCCCAGTGCCACCACTAAACGGCCAACGCCAACTTTGTGTTCTTTACTCACAGATTCCCACTCCGAAGCCACCGACATCGCACGAGCTGCCACAAGGATCCGAGTGCTGCCCCCGTGTACAACACGCGGGTACAGGTCAGCTCTCGAGACCCAATATGCGAGCTACTCTAACCCAAAAAAGAAACGATTTGAAGAAGTTATGAAATCTTTTTCAAATCTTAATTAGGTAACGTCAAGATTTTGATTCAGGGTGTCATCGGCCTTAGCCGAGCGTTGGAATCGCCATGCGAGGGCGCTCTGCGCGCGCAATTCGCTGCGTTCCGCCCACGTTGCCAGACAACAGGGGCACAAATTTCACACGGGTCAGGTTTTCGCGCTCGAACTCAGAACCGAAGCGCCGTACTCGCACGAGTGTTTGTTCACCGTCTTCGCCGCTGACCGGTGCAATCAAGCAGCCGCCGTCACGCAGTTGTGAGAGCAGCACCGGTGAAAGCTGATCTGTGGCGGCGGTCAGCAATATGCCGTCAAAGGGCGCCCGTTCACGCCACACGGTGTCGGTATGGCCATGCCGCGCCAATACGTTGCGGTAGCGAAGCGCGTGAAGACGGTCCTCAGCGCGCCGCAGCAAGGGCAAGATCCGCTCTTGGGTGTACACCCGGTCTACCAAACGCGACAAAACAGCCGCTTGGTAGCCAGACCCGGTGCCGAGTTCGAGCACAGAATGGGTGTTGCCGCCCTCGAGCAGCAGTTGAGTCATCACTGCCACAACCCAGGGCTGGGACAGTGTTTGGCGGTGACCAATGGGCAGCGAGCAGTCGTCATAAGCCCGGTGCGACAGGGCTTCGTCGACAAAGATGTGGCGTGGCACCTCGGCCATGCATTCGAGCACGCGTGGATCAGACACACCGCGCTGCTGTAAGCGTTCGACCATGCGGGAACGCGCTTTGGGCGCAGTTGCCCCTCGCCCGCCTATCGATTCAGCCGTCAATACCATTGTTGGGACCAAGCCACGTTTTCAACTCTGCCATTTGAGTGTAGCGGGTCAAATCGATCTGTAAGGGCGTGATTGACACGTACCCGGCATCAGTCGCCGCAAAATCCGTGTCGGGGTCACCGCGTTGCGGTGTGCCCGCCGGCCCAATCCACCAGGCGACCTCCCCGCGTGGGTCGAGCGTGTGCTCCGCCGCGCCACCGGGCGCCCGTGTACCGAGACGGGTGACGCGATAGCCTTTGAGCTCGTCATACGGCAGGTCCGGCACGTTGACGTTGAGGATGGTGTCGGCCGGCAATGGGTTGCTCAGGCTGCGCTCGAGCAGATCTCGCGCGACACGCGCACCGGTCTCAAAATGCGCTGGGCCGTGTTTCGCCATTGAAAACGCCATGGCGGGAAATCCGAGGTGGCGGCCTTCGAGCGCGGCGGCGACAGTGCCTGAATAGAGCACGTCATCACCCATGTTCGCACCGTTGTTGATGCCGCTGATTACCATGTCCGGTGCGGCCTCGAGCAGGCCACCGACCGCGAGTAACACGCAATCACTCGGCGTGCCCTCGACTGAGAACACACCGTCACTGTGGCGGTGGGCGCGCAACGGACTCGTGAGTGTCAATGAACTGCTGGCACCGCTGCGGTTGCGGTCCGGCGCCACGACATCGAGAGTGACTTGCCCGGAGAGTGCCTGCATCAATGCGCGAAGCCCATCGGCGAGATAGCCGTCATCGTTGCTCAATAAAACGCGCACGGCTACTCCAGCCTACCGGGGACTTTGACTATAGATGAGACCCCGCGCGACCGGGGTTAACCGATCGAGAGAACTAGCCGCCGGCAACTGCCTCGCGCAGATGACCGACGCGTTGCGACTGATTCCAGCCGTTCTCTGAGGGGCCGAGTAACGACATCAGCTTGGCCCCAAGGCTCAGCAAGTCGTGAATGCGTTGCGCATCTGCCGCATTGATTGGACTGTCTTCGGCATCAACGACAATCACCGCTTGTGGCCGATCGGCCACCATCAGCGACCCAATCACGCTGTGCAGCGCGGGAATGAGCGGCGAACCGGCGAGCGCTGCGACATCAGGGTGCACCGCATCGGGTGTGACATGCCGCGTCTGTGGCGAGAGCAACATCGCCTCCAGTGCAGGCGCGGCACCGATGGCAATGTCAATTGCGTGAAGTGGCATCGCACCGCGTACGTGCAGGCGGCGGCGGCTCTTGAGCGTGCCCGCCACACTATCAACCTCCAACAAATGCACACGTCGTACACCGCCACAGGTCTTGAGCGCGGCTAATAAGTGATCGAGCATCTCTGTGGTGCGAAGCTGGCCACGCTGCAAACGGTTGCGCAAGGTGTCGATGGCGTTGTGGTGTTCTCGGTCGCGGCAATCGCGGCACAGTACGTTGAGCAAACTGCGGTTACACGTGACACCTGGCTCACCAACGGAGGGCTGTCGTGCCAATGTGAGCGCACCAAACCCCAGTGCGTCAGCGGATCTCGCCATCGAATCGAGTGCGCTCTCGGCTTGGGATTCAAGGTCAATCAGGGCGAATCCGGTGCAGGCACTTGCGGCGTTGAGCATGTCTGCCGCCCGGCCCGACACGGCACCTGGACTCAATGCCAATGCAATTGCTGCCGCAGCGGCACCGGTACTTTCAAGTGAGTTCGCTTCAAGTCGCTCTGGCTGCACCAGCGCGTGCAACGCTTGCAATTCACTGCACTGAGGCAGATCAACACCGCGTTCGCGCCAGTGACTTATGAGGGTCAAGGCGAGGCTTGCCTGCTCATGACACGTGAACCAACTAAAGAGTTCAGATGCGTTCAGTTCAGCCTGATCGAGCGTTTGGACGCGGGGCAACACGGCTGAAACTGAATCGTTTTCGAGCGCGCTGCCGGTGATCAGCTTTTCAGCCAGCTTGGCATCCATCAACAGCGCGAGAAAGAGTTCTGGGTACTGCACCGCCAGTTGCGTGCGCGATGCCGTATCGCCCGACATGAGCACCTCAAGCGCTGATTCAGACAACTCGCTGCCAAGTAAAATGGACTGGGAGTCGCACGCGGCGGCTGAGTTGGAATCGAATGAAGACATCGGGAGCACTCCGCTGATCTCTGCGGACAGGTGTCCGCAATTTGACTGTGTGCGGATCGTGTTGCGAAATGCGTGCCTGTGCCTTGCCGGAGCGGCAATTTTTTTCCGGTCGGTGCGGCAATCAGCTGCCGCAGTTGCAGACTGAGCGGTGGCTCAGTCCTCGTCTAGCGTGCGCGCGCGCAAGGCATCCATCTGCAGCACGTGTATATGTTGCAGCAGAGCTTCCCGCTCGCCTGGCAAAATATCGCTGAACTGCAATGCACAGCTGAACTTGCCCTGACTGGCGGGCGTTGCACGCTTGTGCTCGCGCACCACTCGGGCGAGTGCATCAATGGTGAGACCCGAGGGGAAAAGACGCATTGTGACCCGCACCGACTGCCCGATGAAATACGCGACCTCGGATTCAAAATGCAAGCCGCTGCCGCTGATATTCACAGAGTGGGTCGGGGTCTGCAACGGCGCCTGGCCTGAGAGATCGCCGATTTGCCGTTGCAGCGCGTCGATGCGTTGCTCGAGCCGACTCAGATAGGCTGCGACCTCGGGGTAATTGTCCTCGAGATTGCGCCAAATCACATGCGCGTGCGCACTGTGATCAACGTCTTGCCCACTTTCTCGACGCTGCTCGAGAGTCATGCGGAACTGTTGCTCGCCGGCCTCGTCAAGTGGCTCTACGTGCAGGGCCACAGCATCGGTGATGCGGAAAAACGTTCTTCGCTCTGCTGAATCTGCCGCAGGCGTGACTTCTTGGTTTACTGCTGTAGACATGGACCCCTCCCCAAAACCTTTTGCACCATGCGGCACCCGGTCACTTCTCGCTAATGTTGTCCTGCACCACCACTTCAACGCGTCTGTTACGTGCACGATTGGCTGCTGTCGTGTTATCGGCAACCGGCTTAACTTCTGCGTGCGCACGCATTTCCACACGCCCCTTCGCAATACCGCCCTGGGTGGTGAGGTAGTGCACCACGTTCGCGGCACGCGCCGCTGATAACTCCCAGTTGGAGCGAAACTCGTCGTTGGAAATCGGCACGTTGTCAGTGTGCCCAGCCACAACCAAGTCACCGGGCACCGCAGCCAACGCACGGCCAACGCGGGCGAGCACAGGCATGAATTGATCGTTTATCTTCGCGCGGGCAGTGTTGAAGAATCCCCGTTCGCGAAGTCGCACAATGACCTTATTGCCCTCTGTCACAACCTCGACGAGCCCTTGATCAATCTCTTCTTGGAGCTCGCGGCGCACAATCTCAGCTTTGCTCTCTGCACGCGCCTGCGCCTCTTGTTCGAGTCGGCGCTTCAATTCACCATCAGACAACCGCTTGGGCATGTCTGCGAGCATGTGCTGAGCCACGATCTCCTCGGCAATATCAAGCGCCGCGGAGAGTTGCGCGTTCTCCACCGCTTCAGAGCGCGCCTCGGCGATGGCTTGCAAATGCGCCTCGGTGAATTCAACTGGCTCAGCCTGGCTCTCGGCCTGTGACGCCTGTTCGGACTGATCAGCTGATTCCGTGTTTTGATCGCCAGACTTCTCCTCGCCAGAGGACTTGTTCTGGCTGGTGTCAGAGTCGTTGAAGTCCAGATTCTGTTTGTACTGCTCGGTCGTTACCTGCTGCACACTTTTTACAATCGTGGGCATGGGCTTGCCGGCGCTGAACTCCTGGGCAATGATGCTGGTGCCTTTGGGGATTTGCTTAACTTGCACTTCGCGTTGCACGCCAAATGCAAATTTCATAGATCCTGCAACGCGCTTGTATTTCTGCACGTCCATCTCAGAGAAGGACAACAACAGCACGAAGAAACACATCAGCAGCGACATCAAGTCTGCAAAGGTTGCAAGCCACCCCGGTAGCTGGGGGCAATCTGGGCACTCGTTATCGTCCACCGTGGCGCTCCCCTATCAACCTGAGTTGCGCTTGGATTCGGGCAAGAAGTTGTTTAACAACTGCTCTAGAACCCGTGGATTGATCCCTTCCTGGATGCCGGCAACCGATTCAAGAATGAGTCGCTTCTTGAGCTTCTCTTCGGCTGCTCGCAATTTGAGTTTGTCCGATATCGGCAAGGCGATGGCGTTGGATATGACCGCGCCGTAGAGCGTGGTTAAAAGAGCGACGGCCATAGACGGGCCGATACTCTTGGGGTCGTCCATGTTTCCAAGCATCTGCACCAGACCCACCAGTGTTCCAATCATGCCCATCGCCGGCGCGGCATCGCCCACCGCAGCAAAGAAATTGGCACCGGTCTCGTGACGCTCGATGGTGAGATTGGTGTCTTTGGCCAACATGTTCTGCACCACTTCGGGCGGGTTGCCGTCGATACAGAGCGAGATGCCTTTTTGCAAGAATGGATCACTGATCTCGCGACCTTCGAGCGCCAGCACGCCCTCTTTCCGGGCGACGTTGGCGAGCTCGACCGCCTCTGTGATCAAGTCCTCGGGTGGGATGCTCTTGAACATGAACGCTTTCGCGAGCACTTTGAACGAGCCAATGAAGTGACCCAGAGTGACGCGCAGCAGCACAGCGAATGTTGTTCCGCCAACGACGATGAGCATGGACGGGATGTCTATGAAAGCCCCAAAGCTTCCACCAACGAGGATTGCCCCGGCGATAATGCCGAGCGCCCCTACAAGCCCTACTAGCGTGGCGATATCCACTGCCGCTACCTGCTCCTGCCGTCATTGTGAGTCCAAGCGAAACATGGATCGGCTAGTAGGCAGCGCTCTTGAGCGCGCACACACAGCCTGAGAAGCAAAAGACCACCTATTGACTGCTTCGACAAACCGATTCAGGTCCAGCTTTGCTACACTTTTAACGGCACTTCTTCTGTGCTCCGGTAGCTCAGCTGGATAGAGCGTTCCCCTCCTAAGGGAAAAGTCGGGGGTTCGAATCCCTCCCGGAGCGCCAGCTCCCTTGCACTCTCGAGCACCCTCACGCGGCAAAACTTGCCGCTTAGCGGTCAAGATTTTCCACCGCATACCGACAAAAGCCACAGCCCCGACGTGCACCTGCTGCGCAGACCACGCTTGCGGCCGTACAGCCCGTGCCGTCCATCGCGGACACTTGCCACTTGTCGGAAGCCCTCATGTTCCTTCGTCTAGCACTCGCCACCTTGATCAGCGCCTGTCTCACGCCGTGGCTTCACGCGGCAGATGCACCCGAAACCGTCGCAGGTGAAGGCGCACCGGCCTCGTTGGCCATAGCGCCTTTCGATGGCGGTGGCACACAGGCCATCTCGGTGCAGCACGGCTCACTTGGCGCGGTGTTCGAGGGTGACATTCTGTTGCAAGTGAGCGAGACCAGCGCATCAGATCGTGTGCTGGCGCGCGGCTTTGGCACGGCTGTGAACGGGGCGTTGTGGCCGGACGGCGTCTTGCCATACACCATCGACAGCTCGATCAGCAGTACGATGGAGTCGCGGATTTTATCGGCCATCGCGCATTGGAATCAGAAGACGCCGGTCACTATTGTCGAGCGCACATCGGCTAACGCGAGCAGCTACCCCAACTACGTGACCTTCACCGACTACAGCGGCTGTGCGTCGTACCTTGGGCGCATTGGTGGCCAACAACCCATTTACACAGGTTCAGCTTGCTCGACGGGCAATGTGATTCACGAGATCGGCCATGCGCTTGGGCTGTACCACGAGCACACCCGACCGGACCGGGATGACCACATCCAGCTCAATTGGGGCAACATCAACAGCAGCTACAGCTACAACTTCGACATGGTGACATCCAATGTCACCACGACCAGTGCTTATGATTTGGGGTCGGTGATGCATTATGGTGAATATTTTTTCACAACGAACGGCCAAAAGACGCTCGAATCGATCTACCCAACAACCCTGGTGATCGGGCAGCGATCAGGATTGAGCGACCTCGACATAGCGGGCATCAACGCGCTCTACGCCTCTGAGGTTGACGCAAATTTCGGCATGACGCCGACACACCCGTACTCGAATCAAGCGATTGCGCTGCAATTGACATTCGACAACACGCAACACAGCAGCCTCGCACTGACTTCAACCCAGATCGACATTGCAAGCGGCGCCGCGTACGTTGGCAACCAAAATAGCGATTGGAGTTGCACTCAATCGGGCAGCGCCGTCAATTGCGCCGGCCCAACATTGGGTCTCGGGCAGTCGAGTACACTGGACTTGAGCTTCACAGCACCGGCCAGTGTCAGCAGCGATTTGCTGTTTTTTGCGACGTCGACCGTGACACCCTCCAGTGGCGGCGCCGTGACTCACACTGCCTCTGCGTCATTTGACATGACCTCGTATAACATGGCGCCAGTAATCACGGCCGGACAGTACTTTGCGGTGAGCAACACCTCTCTGGCGTCTGGCACTTATCTCGGGCGGGTCGAGGCGACGGATCCAAACGGTGATGCTGTGCAAGCCTGGCAACTGCTTTCAACTGATGCACCCAATGCCGTGCAAGTGGTCAGCGCAACCGGTGACCTCTTTGTCGACGACGCCGCGGCCTTCGCCGCAAGCATCGACAATGTGATTGCCATCGGGCTGAGTGCATCTGACGGTTCCCTGAACAGCGTCGAAACACAAGTGACCCTCGGCACGGGTGCGCCGGCCACTGCCGCGTTGACCAGCAAATCTGGCGACCCGGCCTCTGGTGCAGTATTCAGCCTGCTCGCTTTGATTGGGTTGCGTCGTAGAACAAAAATACGCCAAGCATGAAGACAAAAAAAAGGCAGCCATAAGGCTGCCTTTTTGGTTAGACCTTCGAGACCATCGCTAGAGCGAGCTGAAATCGTCCGCGTCTTCGATGACCTTCTTTTTGCTGGCCTGGGCGCTGCCCTCTGAGTAGCCGTAGTAGTCGTAGTAGCCTTGGTAATAGTGGTCGCCACCGTAAGCCTTGAGCTTCTCGATATCGACTTGGGTCACAACCAAGCCCTTAATCGCGGCGCCAATTTGCTGCATGCGACGCACACCGCGCTGCGCAACTGGGAACGGGGTTTCACCCGAACGCACCACATACAACACGCTATCAGCGTGGCGTGAGAGTACCAAGGCATCGCTCACTGCCTGAACCGGTGGGCAATCGATGATGATGCGGTCGTAGTGTTTGCGAAGCTGCTCGAGCAAGTAGCCAAAACGCTTGCTTGAGATCAGCTCAAGCGGGTTGGCGGGCACGCCTCCAGCGGGCATGACATCCAGATTGCCAACCAAACCTTTGTAAATACAGTCAGCGGCACGCGCGGTTTTCTCAACAAGGTTAACAAGCCCGGGCGAGTCACTCGGAAGTCCAAGCGTTTTGTGCACGCTCGGTCGACGCATATCCGCATCGATCAGCAACACTTTTTCCATTTCAGACATGGAATGACCAAGGTTCACAGACAGCGTCGATTTGCCCTCGTTGGGCACGCTGGATGTGATGATCACAAGTTTGTCCGAGTCCTCGCCTCCGGCCAGCGTGAGGCCAGTGCGAATGGTGCGAATCGATTCGGCAAAGCTGCCCTTGGGGTCATTGAGATTAACCGGGCTCAACGCCAATTCAGTTGCTTTGCCTTGTTTGAGCTTTGGCAAAATGCCGAGCAGCGGAACACCCAGCTTGGATTCAATTTGATCAGAACCCACCACGCTATCATCGAGATACTCGCGCAAGAACGCGATGGCAACCGAACACATCAGGCCAAGCAAAAATCCGAGTGCCACCACAAGTGACTTCTTCGGCTTTGCCGGTGACAAGGGTGGCACCGCGGCGTCGGAGATACGCGCATTAGTGGAGTCCAAACTGCTCGCTTCGTCAGTTTCACGGAAGCGGTTAAAGAAGGTTTCGTACAGATTGCGGTTTGCGTCCACTTCACGCTGCAATTGATCAAGTTCAAAACTCTTGCGGGCAATGTCCTGAATTTCCGACTTACCACCTGCAACGCGCGACTCGAGCGTGCGCACATTAGACTGCGCAAGTTCAAAGTCTTTCTGGATTGATGAGATGATGCGTTGAATTTCGAGATCGAGATTGCGCTCGATCACAACCAAGCGTGAGCGCGCATCGACCATACGTGGGTGGCGGTCACCGTAGCGGTTGGCTAGCTCGTCAATCTCCCGCTCAACCTGAGCCCGGTCGACCTTGTATGTCTGCACCAACGAGCTCGTTTGCACCGCAGGCAGGTTTTCCAACACATCGGGCGCGTTCGCTGCAAGGCGTTGCACTTCGTTATAGAGCGCTTCAGCCTCGGCCATCTCGCGCTGAGCATCAACCAATTTGTTTGAGAAATTGGCGAGCTCTTGCTCGTTGAAACGGGTGACACCGCCACCGAAGTCGACAAGACCTGTGTCTTCCTTATAAGCCTGCAATTTCTCTTCAGACTCTTGCAACGCCACTTTCAGCACCGACAAACGCTCGGTCAACCAATCAGCAGCTTTGGCCGTCATCTCAGCTTTGGCATCGAGGTTATCTTCGATGTAAATCTCGCCCACAGAATTGGCAACATGGGCCGCGAATACAGCGTCAGGTGATTCAAAGCTCAGGCGCACGAGCTTGGTTTTGCGAACGGGTTCGACGCTCAAACGGCCGAGAAACTGTTGCGCTACAAAACGGCGACGCGTCTCCGGATCCATCGACCGCAGCAAATCCGAGCGTTGATCAAAACTGGCAGCTTCATCGCTCACGCCGAACAATTCACGCACGTAGCCGATGATGTCCACGCCACTTGACGTCGTGAAATCTGGGTGTTCTGTGAGGTTGAGTTTGTCTGTGATTTTCTCAGCAAGCTCGCGGGACTTTAGGATTTCAAACTGGGTTTGAAAGTAATCCGAGTCTGTCGCATCGAATCCGTAGAGCTCTTGAATCGACACCACATTGTTCTGCTCGCCCTCAATAAGCAACGTCGACGTGGCCTGATAAATCGGCGTCGCAGCGCTGACGTAAAGAAGTGCCAGGCCCGTGGTGAGCGCGGTGATCAGCGCTATCCACCACTTGTTCTTCAACAGGACGCGCAAATATTCTTTCAGATTGATCTCATCGTCACCACCGCGCGTGCTCTCGCGGTAGCCGACATCATCGTCCATGGATTGTTGAAAAATCGACATACTGTATACGACCTAAAAAAGGGTGATCCCTGTGTGTAGCGGAAAATCTGCTGTGTCTGGGGCGAACTAGAAGAATCCCTCTTCCACCGTAATGATGTCCCCCGGTTCGACACCGTCTTGGAATCGCATGCGCTCCTTCTTGTCGCCAGTCCCACGTTGCAAATAGATTTTTCGACGCGACGCGCGATCGGTGAAGCCACCTGCCACTGACACAGCTTTTTCAAGGGTCAAACCTGGCTGATAGGGGTAATCACCGGGCGAGCGCACCTCGCCATTGATGAAAAACGGGCGGTACTCAAGCACCGTGACGCTGACGCTGGGCTGCTTGAGGTAGCCGTCCATCAACCTTGCCGTGACTAACTGCTCGACCTCTCGACTGGTCTGACCGGATATCGTGAGCTCACCGAGAAAGGAATAATTGATGACGCCACGGTCATTGAGCGTCGTCTCAACGGTGAGTTCGTCCTCATCAAACACTTTGATCAGAATTTTGTCGCCCGTGTTGAGGCGGTAGTCATTGCCTACAACCAACCCATCAGCAGCATCTTCATCAGCAGACAACGCCAATGTTGGTGCTAGCGCGATGAGAGCGGTTACAACAATCGCGACAAGCGGACGCAACATTTTATTGATCAACATTGTTCAGTTTTCCACATCAATCTGAATCAGAGGTTAGCGATCGCGCCAAGGTACAAATTGCGTGTTTCCGCATTACCGGCGATTTTATCGATATTCTGGGTTTCAAGCCCGCCAACCAATTGCAACCAGCGCCGTGGCGCAAAGCGCAACTCGGCACCTACCTGAGAATAGTCGCTATTGGATGAACCATCAGCTTCTTCCTGTGACACTGTTTGTACCTTTATGCGCGTCGAAATTTTGTCGTTCCATTCGTGTCGCCACGTGACACCAAGCGCGCTGTTCTCACTGACCCCAGCACTGATGACCGAGTTATTCACTTGCTCAAACAAGCTGAACTCGAATCGACTGTAGGGCTTCCACAACCAAAAGAGCTTGGCGTCGGCAAGAACCGATTTGCTGTCTTCGAGTGTCGATGCATCAAAATCCCACTGGCGGTTGCGCAGACTCACGCTGCCAAACCAGAGGCCCGACAGCTCCCAAACAACACCCGCTGACACAGTCGTCGTATCGGCATCGCGTTTCACGCCATCCTCGTTGGGCTGGTCATAGTCGAGGCTGCGCAAAATCACATTGCCGAACACACGCGTGCGCGGCGAAATGCGGTAATAAAGCTGTGACCAAGCCAGTGTGAAATCGCGATCGTTTTGGCGGGTCTCGTCTTCATTGCTGTTAAATGCAATCGATCCACCAGCAAGACCACCAACCAACTCGCCCTTCACCGACGGATTCCCATACGAAAAGGCCGCGCCAACTTTGTTGATGCGGTAGGTGTCGACTTCTTCTAGCGCATCAATGTCCGCATCTGAGAAGTTTAAAGTGCGCGAGAGACCTATTGACTGGTGGGATTGCGCCACGCTAGCTTCGAGATCGAGCCGCCGCCGAGAGTCGAACGCCGTGTGCGAGTTAACCGACAAGCGGTGATCCTGAAAATCCGCTTGAGGCGCGTCAGCGTGCTGACGGTAGTTGCCAAGGTAACCGAGCCACAGGGTTTGCTTAGCGCCACTCGCGATGTAATCGACTCGCGGGCTGAGCGTAAAATGACTGGTCTCGGTGGCAGCATCCGGGCTGACCTGCGAGAACACATTGTCAACTGAGCCAAATTGCAATGACACGCCTGGATAAATAGCGGCTTCACCAACGTCAAAAGCGATTGCGTTGCTGTTGGGGTATGCCGGCTGTGGCACTTCCTCTGATATCACAATCGGTGCTGACACAATCACCGGAAGTTGCGCGTGTGCCGCCGGAGTTGCTGCGATGATGACAATCAGTGCCGCCAAGCCGCGGGATTTGTGCTTCATATTTCTACCGTTAACAAAATAGAAAGAAAGGCGCCTTTCTATTGCGCTGCTAACAACGCAGTTGACGCGATAAAGTGTGTACTGCGTAAGTGTTCGCAGCCAACACGCCAATTTGCTGACACATAAAGTGACCATTGGGCTACAAACGCAATAGCTGTACCCATGCATGTCAGAGCCAAAAGTGTAGCCGCCCTTTGGCCACTCAACAGACAGGATTAATACGCGCAGACGCCTGCAGTGTGCACACAAAATGCTCTAACATCGCATGCGACCACCCTAAACGACGTCAGACCGGAGAAATGTGAACTGTGTGCGGTATAGCGGGATTTTGGCATTTCAAAACAGGGCTTCCAGCCACAGCGGACGCAGTCAAAGCGATGACCGATCGCATCGAGCACCGCGGGCCTGACGGTGGAGGTGAGTACTGCAATGCCGATCTCGGACTTGGCCAACGGCGGCTATCGATCATCGATCTCGCCGGTGGGCACCAGCCCATGGCGAACGCCGAGGAAGATATTTGGGTGGTTTTTAACGGTGAAATATTCAATCACCGCGCACTACGCGCCGAACTCGAGGCAGACGGCGTCCGGTTTCGCACCAGCAGCGACACAGAAGTTATTTCACATTGCTACCAAAAATACGGTGACACTTTCTCCAAAGCGCTCAATGGCTTCTTTGCCATCGCATTGTGGGACGTCAAACGACAACGGCTCATTCTGACACGCGATCGCCTGGGCAAGAAACCGCTGCTCATCGCCCACACTCAACACGGCATCGCCTTCGCCTCTGAAATGCAAGCCCTGTCTGCAGCCGAAGGGGTGTCCAAAACCCTCGACGTCAATGGCTTGGATGCCTTTGTCTCCTACGGCTACGTGCCGCACCGGTTCTCAACGTATAAGGGCGTCACCAAACTCGCACCCGCAACCACCCTGTCAATAGAACGCGACGGTGCAGAACGTCAACAGTGTTACTGGCAAATCGAACACAAACCAACCAATTTGAGCTATGAAGACGCCAAATCCGCGCTGTCTGAATTGATCGCGACCGCGGTGGCTGACCGCTTGGAATCGGACGTGCCGCTTGGCGCCTTCCTCAGCGGCGGCATCGACTCCACCACAATCGCCGCCTACGCAAGCGAGCAGTCCACCGAGCAGCTGCAAACGTTCTGTGTGGGTTTTAACGAGCGCCGCTTTGACGAGCGGGCGCCGGCTCGCATGGTCGCGGAATGGTTGGGCACAGAGCACCGTGAATCGGTGGTTGATGTCGACGCTGCTGCCGTACTGCCAAAACTGCTTCGCCACTACGGTGAGCCCTACTCCGACGCCTCGACCATTCCCACGTATTTTCTTTGTTCCGCAGTGCGCGAACACATGACCGTGGCGCTCAGCGGCGATGGCGGCGATGAATTGTTTCTGGGCTACCCGCACTACCCGAAATTTGAGAAGCGACTCAAACTCAATCGGCTTTTGAACGCCCTGCCCGGCAGCGGATTGATTGCCGATGTTGCACGCAACCGGTCGCGTCACTTGCGCAATTTGCCAGAACGTATCATCAACGCTGCACTCGAATCGGCCCTGCCTGTGCACGAAGCCTACGCACGCACCGTCACAACCTTCGTGCGCGGCGATAAACGCGAGCTCTATAACGACAGTTTTGCAAATGCGCTGACAGACACCGACAACGTCGACCGTTACACCAGCGAGGTCTACGCCTCACACGCGGACCATGACTACATCACCCGCGCCGGCTTGACCGATATGCAGGTGTACATGGCCGATGACATCCTTGCAAAAGTTGATATCTCCAGCATGGCGGCAAGCCTCGAGGTGCGCGCACCGCTGCTGGACTACCGCGTTGTCGAATTTGCGGCGAGCTTGCCACAGGAATACAAATACAAAGATGGAAAAGGCAAACGCATCTTGCGCGATATCGCCAAAGACCGCCTGCCCGCTGAATTATTCTCGCTACCAAAATCAGGGTTTGGCATTCCAGTCAGCGATTGGCTGCGCGGCGACATGCGCGACATGGTTCACGATTCACTGCAAGACCCCAATAGCTTAATCGCTGATATGTTTGATCGGGCTGCAATTGACAAGATGATCGACTGGCACATGTCAGGCAAAGAGGGCTATGCCGAGCGTTTGTGGAAGCTCATGTGCCTTGGCGTATGGGCCAAAAATGAGGGCGTTCGCTCGCTCTAACGTTGAGCGATGCACTCGGCATTCACACCCTAGCTTTTCTTAAGATCAGGCGCCTGGGCCAACGTCGAGTTCTTGCCAACTTGCATCGAGAGCGGCGCAGTTGCAGTCAGCCCACCTATGCCGGTCAAACCCGCAGCACCGGCAAGGCGTTCGCCCGGCGTCACAGCGGGCGTCTGAGCAGCGTCTTGCTTGGACGCAACCGATGGTTTAGACCGAGACTCGGTCTGGGTTGACACGAGTTCGCGGCGCGATACCTCAACTGCCGCAATCAGAATCGCCAAAAACAACCAACCTTGCTTGGTGTCGTAACTGACGTGTTGAATATCCATCAGGCTCAGGGTTGCAATTGTGACCAGAGCCATTCTAGGCACCGCATGATGCCAGTCGCGGCGCAGCATCCCAACACAGCGAACAACCAGCGCGAGATAAATGCCGTAATACAGCAGTATGCCAACCACACCGGTTGCCACTAGGACTTCAATCACATTCGAGTGGGAGTACGCACCCATCAGCGCGCGAAAGTTATCGAGGCCAATACCGAGTAAATGACTTTCCAAAAGCAAATTCAAGCCTTGCTCGATCAACGCCAAACGTAATGACATCGACTCGCCGCCTTGCTCGGCCTGCACGCTGCCCGCGGTCAACACTCCTATAAAATCCCAGAGTCGGCTGATCGCAGAGTTGGGGTCTTCAAGTGAGAAAATACTATCGAGTCGCTCTGCGACCTCGGGTACATCTTTGAAGGTCAGATAGAGGCCCGCCGCGATGACAACAACCACCGTTAGCATGGGTAAGGTTCGCACGAATTGACGTGCGCTCCACACGCGCATGGCCCAAGTCGACCCGAGCAACATCGCAATCATCCCAACCAGAGCCGTGCGCGATCCGCTGTTGAACACAGCGGCAACCAACAGCAAAGTCAGGATGGCCTGCACCCATTTGAGCTGGGTTGGCAGCTTGTGTGCGGCGGCGAGCAGACAGAGTCCAAGCCCCATCACAGCTGCTGCACCAAATGTATTGGCGTTAGCCAGCGTGCTCGCTACGCGACCCGCCGGGTCAGCACCAGCAGCCGCCCCACCACCAATACCAACGAAACTCAGCAGGTAGGCACCACTGACTGCCGCACCGTAGATGAGCAATGGCGCGATGGCTGAGTGTCGCCAGATGATGGCCTGGTGAATGGCAAGTGCCCACACCGCAAGCTGCAACATGGTCAGCACTTTGAACATTCCAGCCTCAACGTCGAATGCCAGTACGCTTGGAATCATCGCGTAGCACAGCCACACCATGAGCAGCAGCCACTCGGCGCCAAACCAGACGGCTTTGCGCGAGAACATGCCAACTACGATCACCGCCAACAAGAACAACCCGGTCGCGCCATAGTTGACCAAATTTCCGCCGGGCAACTCGGCGACCAACATGGTCGAGAACACGTTGAGGCCAAGCAACAACGAGATCAGAATGACCCCGAAATCACGTTGAGTTTTGGCTTGCCCCATCTGTGGTCAGCTGGCCCAGTAGAGCTTTCTGGCGAGCAAGGGCGCCGCGAGATCCTCGCTTGCAAAGCGGTTTCGAAAGGGCGCCACACGCGCCACATTGCGCAACGGGTTCTGCGCCAAATGTGACATTTGTAGCGCGATACCACCTCGGTTTCGGTCGCGCACCACAGAGGCAACGGTGTCGGCATCAACCATGACTTGCTGCTGCGAATACGCGTACACGAGACAGAGATCACAAATCGCATTGATTACCCGCGGCAGACCGTCGGCGTACTGGTGAATCAGGGTGATGGCGTCACCGGATATGACATTGGTGTCACCGCCACACGCATCAATCCGAAAACGGACATAGTCTGCGGTTTCGTCGCGCGTCAACGCGTCGAGGTGATAGTGCACTGAGATTCGTTGGCGAAACTGCGCCAAATCTGCCTGACGAATAGTGCGCCGAAGCTGCGTCTGCCCAACAAATAACACGGTGATCAGCTTGTCGATTTCGTCATTGAAATTGACGATAAGGCGAATCGCCTCTAGATCATCAGCACTTAAATTCTGCGCGTCATCAAGCAACAGAATCAGCGATTTGCCCCGCTTACTTTGCTCTTCGATGTAGCTGCCAAGGTGATTGACAAACTCCGGCAGACCAACGCCCTGCGAGCTCACACCAAAGGCGGCGCACAACTGGGTTATCAGCGACGAGCGGCTGCTTGGCAAACAATTGATCTCAGCGACAACGGTCTGCGAGCCAACTTGATTGAGCACGTGGCGCACGAGCGTCGTTTTGCCCGTGCCGATCTCACCGCTCATCACGATGAAGCCCGGATTCTCCAAAATGCCGTATTCCAGAGACGCCGCCGCCACCCCGTGGTTCTCACCAAGGTAAATGTGGTCCGTGGCCGCGTGAATCGAGAACGGTTTGCGTTGGAAATTGAAAAAATCTAGGTACATGGTGAGCTGCTCGCTGCGCGCGTGTGCGCGATCAGTAGTATTTGGTTTTGTAGCTGTACGCGGAGTGCTTATCGCGCGACTTATTGAGGACGGTTCCGATCAAGTTGAACTCATCGAGCAACTCGACCGCACGGCGCACTTCGTTGCGTTTCGCATGGCCCTCTTCCACCACCAACAGGCAACTGTCGAGGTGCGGCAAAATGGTCAATGCATCGTCCGTTGCAAGCACCGGCGGCAAGTCAAAAATGACAATGCGCGACGGATAACGTGCAATCACTTCGCGCGTGAGTTCGACCACTTTGGGTGAGGCCAGCAACTCAGACGATCGGTTGCTCGGCTTGCCGCCGGGCAGTACAACTAAACGGTCAATCCCCGGATTGAACAACACTTCCTCGAGCGGTATTTCCTTGCTGATAAAGTGTTGCAGCCCCATCGGCCCGCGGTAGTCAAATAATTTTCGGATGGAGGGGCGGCGTAAATCGAAGTCGACGAGCAAAGCGCTGTTGTTCACTTTTTGCGCAATGCTGACCGCGAGGTTTGCTGAAGTCAGGCTCTTGCCCTGACCCGGTCCAGTGCTGGTGATACCAATAGATGTCCAGCCACCCGCATTGAGCTTGTGCATCACACGCGAACGCAACATGCGGTAAGCATCGGCGTATTCGTCGCGCTCACGCCCTGCCACGACACGGTTCTTGTACAGCGTCGCAGGCGGCGTCTCAACAACCGCCGTCTGGGTATATTCAAATTTGAGCTCGTCGACCACACGAAGGCGGCGCTGACTGCCACCGCGTGTGGTTGACATGTTCTCGCCAGACTTGTTGACCGCGTCTCTGAGAAATTCCATTGATCGATTAGCTCCGAGTGCAGCGGATCAGCCGCCAGTACTCAATTTGAGGTAGAGGAAGGCACCTATCAGCAACGGCGAGGCCACCATTAAGACGTAACCCACCAGGCCCATCGCCGATTCACCCGTTCCCGAAATGCGCGAAATGACACCGAGCGGCGGCTCGCCGGTCAGACCGATAAGATCGCTGACGTCGCGCACCGACCGGTCAAAGAAATCCATAAGGATCACGAAACCCAGCGCGCCGAAAAGCGCCATCAAGGTTCCGAGCACACCAACGGCGAGTCGAACCGGCTTGTCCGGCGCAGTGGCGACAACCGGCGCTTCAATCAGCGTCAAGCGATCGCCAGTGTCACTGTTGCCAATAGCAATCGAGAGTTCCGCTTCAGCCAGCTTCGCGCGCGCCTCTTCAACTTCGGTGACCGCTTGGGAGTACTCGCGTTGCAACGCCAGATACTGTTTCTGGATCTCCGGTGCACCGGCGAGCCGCAACTCGAGGTTGTCGAGTTTGCTGCGCAACTCACCGCGCGTGATCTGCAGCGACCCCAATCGCGAGTCGATGGACCCAAGCGTTGAGCGCAGGGTGATGTAAGCGGGGTTGTCAGGCGCTCGCTCTATCGACGTGAGCCCAGAGTCCCCGGCCGCAGCCTCGGCTTCGCGCAATTGCCGCTCTAGTCGGCGGATGTCTGGGTGCTCTGCCGAGTACTTGCGGCGAGCTTCGGCGAGTTGCGTCTTGAGTACTCGCACGTTTTCATCGTTCGACAACACCGTGGTGCCATCGGTTGCAACCATGCGGCCAAAGGGGTTGGTGTTGGTGAGTTCGGCTTCCACTCGGGCGCGCTCAAGTTGCAAGCTGCGAACCTCACCGTCAATTGCAAGCAATTGCGACTGCGTGCTTTGCACACTTTGAAAATTGGTTGCCGATTCCTCCGGCAATTTCCCGCTGTGCTCACGACGGAACTCCGTGAGTTGGGTTTCAAGTTCCTCTGCCGCCAGCGCCAACCGATCGGCGTTTTGGTTCAGGACGTTTGCCGTCGCCTCACCTTCACTCTGGCGCGCTGCGGTCGAGAGATCGAGCAGTTGCGCAGTGAGCGCCTCGGTTACAGCGTGCGCGGTCTCAGGATCCGGGTGACGAAAGGCCACTTCAAATGCCAAGGTCGTGGTAGACCGGCGCCCGGTGCGGTCATCGACCAAATCTGCGTCGATGCGTTCGAATGCCATGGACTTGCGGAACGTGTCGATCACGCCCTGGGGTTTTTCCACATCCAGCGAAAAGACGTCGTACTCGCGAATCAATTGCTCGATGTTCGCGTTAGTCTGCATGCTCTGCTGCACGCGGGCGAGGCGCTTGTCCGCTTGTTTTGCAGCCTCGAGCGCATCAACGCCGGCGACGGACTGCCGCTGAACTTGCAACGACGCACGCGATTCGTACTTGGGGGTCACCAAGGTCACGGCAACAGCCACCGCCGCCAACATGGCGTAGAGCGGCAAGAAAAACGCTAGTTTGCGACGTGCGAACACTTTAAACAGCCGCCCACCCTCCTGGCGATCACTGTCTAGCTGCACAAATTCGGATTCATTCATAATGTGTCACTGTCATGTGCTCATTCGCACGTTCAGACGTTTTCCAGTTCCAGTGCGAATTCGCCCAGTTGAATGTGGTCGCCAACTGAGATCGCTTGGCGGTCAATGACATCGCCGTTGACCAATGCTTTGTTGATGCCGCCGAGATCGATCAACGACACCGCGTCGCGCGTGACTTCAAGGCGCGCGTGCTGCCGACTGATGTGGCTGCTCTCTAGCTGAATGTCGCACTCCTGCGCGCGACCAATGGTGTATTCACCGAGCTTCAATTCAATTTCCACGCGCTCGCCCGCGGCATTGGAAATCACCAAGCGGCGGGGTGGATTGCTGATCGATGTGACGGTGGCTGGCGGGTCAATTGTCGCCATGGGCGCCGCGCTCGGTGGCACAGGGTAGTTTGCGGCGTCGGCCGGAATCTCACCCTCTGGCAGAGTGTCGCCGCGCAACAATGCCAAGGCACGCCCCATGCTCTTGGCGCTGATGCGGCCCTCGCGCTGGGCTGCGCACACGCTCAGCGCGCTGTCGAGTGCCCATCCCATGCGCCGGGGCACGCCGTCACTGAACGCATGAGCCGCGTCGATTGCCGCGGCGTCGATATCAAGCGGTTGTGCCGCGCCCGCAATGTGCCAGCGCGTCTGGATGTACATGTCACTGTCTTCACGTGTCATCGGTGCGAGCTCGGCCTTAAACCGAGTGCGCGCCGCGATTCCCGCTGGCAGCGGTCGGGCCTCGTCAAAGCAACCGGCAAACACCACGCTCAAAGGACGTACTCCACCGCTGACGTGATTGGACAGCAGCGCCACGCGTTCGAGCACGTCATCACTGGCGAGATGAGCGTCATCAATCACCAGCAGCGCCCGCTGGTCCTGCGCCACGCAATCGTGCAGAAAATGTCCAATTGACGCGACCAGAGCTGCCGCGCCCTCACCCTCGACCGCCACATCGAATCCACGCGCCACCGCGTGTAAGAGCTGATCGCTGTCCAAACTCGAAAAGCTGATCATATTCAAAACATTGCTGCGATCGAGCTCGAAGGCCAGTCGGCGAAGCAATTGCGTTTTTCCAACCCCATGTTGCCCGTGCAGCACAGCGACCGGATCACTTTGCTGCAGCGCCACACACAAGGCGGCAAACGCACTCTCTGCAGTGGCGTGCGGCACGTACCACACGGAATCTGGGACATCGGCAAACGGAGGTGCCTTGAGCTGAAAATCTTGTAAGTACATGATATGTCCGAACAACGTGTGAAATTTGCGATAGCAGCAACGGCGGCGAACGGCCACGCGTCGCCGTGTCACAAAAGTGACTCACTTAACTATGGGTCGAAGTCTGCAAAAAAGAAAGCCGAGGACAGATGAAATTGCCACAAGTGGATTACAGCGGCGGGCGTGCACCGCGTGCCTCACCCTACTGGGCACTCACAGATCAGTCGGCCAAGGCGGCCCGGAGTTGCTCGAGGCCCTGGCGCAAACTGGTCGATTCCACCGGACTTGCCGCCACCAGTTGCTCTAGTTCACCCAGGCGATGCTCTAGCTGCGGGGACACATCAGACCGGGACTCGAGCAGCCCTCGGCAGGCGGCCAATTGATCCAACAACGTGCTCACCGCAGGCCTGCTCAGTGGCGAAACGCTCTCCTCGCTGAGCCCAAAAAAGCCTGAAAGCGCTGGGAAATAAGCACTTGGCCGGTCTGGATCAATTTTGGCGAGATTGAGGGCCGCGAGCCCGACGGGTGACAGGCAGATTGAGCCCGCCGGGGTCACAAGCGAAATCAACCTCGCGTCACAGAGCTCGCGCACCAGCGATTGTAAAGGCTCCTCCCGGAGACCCAAACTCTCCCCGAGCGCCCACATATCGACACTCACAGCGGTCTTGAACTCACAGGCTGTGGCCAGTTGATGCAACAACGTGAAGCACTGCTCAGGGTGGGTCAGAGACATGGTTGCCATACTGTAAGTCTGCTCGCAAAGTATACCGAGTGCCGGTCAATCCTGCTCTTTGAGGCGGGTGATCAGGCTTGAGGTGTCCCAGCGGTTGCCGCCGGCGCGCTGAACGTCGCTGTAAAAGCTGTCCACCAGTGCTGTGACAGGCAACTGCGCACCGTTGCGCCGGGCTTCATCGAGCACGATGCCGAGATCTTTGCGCATCCAATCCACAGCAAAGCCAAAATCGAATTCCCCAGAGGCCATGGTGTTCGCGCGGTTTTCAAGCTGCCATGACTGCGCAGCACCCTTAGAAATCACATCGAACACAGCGGCTTCATCGAGCCCCGCACGCGCAGCAAAGTGCACGCCCTCTGATAACGCCTGCAGCAATCCGGCTATGCAAACCTGATTGACCATCTTGGTCAATTGCCCCGCGCCCACCGGTCCGATCAACCGTGTGCGTTGCGCGTAAGCCGCGATGACCGGTTCAGCGCGGTCAAAATCCCCTTGTGCACCTCCAACCATCACGGTCAGCGCACCATTCACGGCTCCCGCTTGCCCACCGGACACCGGCGCATCGAGAAACGCGATATCGCTCTCACCTGCTGCCGCCCCGAGTTCCCTCGCCAGTTCCGCTGATGCGGTGGTGTGATCAACCAATACACTGCCGGTTGACATGCCGGCTAGTGCCCCGGATTCACCGAGCACAACGCTTCTCACATCGTCGTCATTGCCAACGCAAACCATCACGCAATCCGCGCCGCTCGCGGCGTCACGCGGCGTCTGCGCGGCCCGTCCACCGTACTCATTCACCCAGGCCTCAGCGCGCGCGGCAGTGCGGTTAAAAACCGTCACATCGTGGCCTGCAGCCACCATATGCCCCGCCATGGGGTATCCCATAACACCGAGTCCAATAAAGGCGACTTTCATGATATCTACTCCGAGCTCGGTGCACCGGCGCGCACCAATGTGTAAAACGTAAGAGACCACTGCGTGTCTTCACCGGGTTCGAGTGTCCGGACCGACTCGGTGCGCCAGTCTTGCCAATCAAAACTGTCAAACCACGTATCACCGTCAAACTCAGCGTCAATCACCGTGAGATGCAGGACATCAATGTCATCCACTGCCTCACGGCAGAGAACGGCGCCGCCGATAACCTGCACGGTGTGCGCCGACGGCATCAGCGTGGGTGCCAGTGTAAATGCCGCCGAGAGAGACGTTGCTGCATGAACCCCGTCCGCTCGCCAGTTGGGGTCGCGACTGACCACTATGGTCTCGCGCCCAGGCAGTGGCCGACCGATATCATCTTCATAGGTCCGCCGCCCCACCACAAGCGGGCAACCGGCTGTGACCTGCCTAAAGTGACGCATGTCCGCTGGAATTTTCCACGGCAAACCGCCCTCGCGGCCGATCAAGCGGTTGCGGTCCATCGCCATGACCATGCCTTTTTTCATACGGCGACCGGAGCTGGAATATTGGGATCGGCGAGGTAATCGTCGAAGCGAATATCCTCAAATCGAAAATCAAATACGTTGTCTATTGCCGGATTGAGCCAGAGTGTCGGCAATGATTTGGGGGTGCGCTGAAGTTGCAGGTTCGCTTGTTCGATGTGATTGTCGTAGAGGTGAGCATCCCCTAGCGTGTGCACGAAATCGCCAACCTCTAACTCACACACCTGTGCGAGCATCGCCGTCAACAGCGCATAGCTTGCAATATTAAACGGCACGCCCAGAAACACATCCGCGCTGCGCTGGTAGAGCTGACAGGACAATCGGCCGTCACAGACATAGAACTGAAACAGGCAATGACAGGGCGGCAACGCCATGTGCTCAATCACTCCAGGGTTCCACGCACACACAATGTGGCGGCGTGAATCAGGGTCGTGCTTGAGTCGGTTCACCAGGTCCGAGATTTGATCGACCTGCCCGCCGTCGGTTGTCGGCCACGCGCGCCACTGCGCGCCATAAACTGGACCGAGGTCACCGTTTTCGTCTGCCCACTCATTCCAAATAGACACCCCGTTTTCTCGCAGATAGGCCGTGTTGGTGTCGCCGGCGAGAAACCACAAGAGTTCGTGCACGATGGACCGCAAGTGCAGTTTTTTGGTCGTCAAAAGCGGAAAGCCCGCCGACAAATCAAATCGCATCTGGTAACCAAACACCGAACGGGTGCCTGTGCCTGTGCGATCAGATTTGTGGGCGCCTTGGTCGCGAACGTGTTTAAGCAATTCGAGGTAGCTGTGCATATCAAATGGCAACTGCTTTGCGACGAGAATAAAACCACAGCGCGATTCCGGACAACAGCATCGGCGCGCTCAACACTTGCCCCATGGTGATCCAGTCTGCTGCGAGGAAACCAATGTGGGCATCGGGCTCGCGGAAAAACTCAACGGTAATACGCGCCACCGCGTAGCCAATGAGGAAAAGTGCCGCCACTGAGCCCGCAGGTCGCGGCCGTCGCCAGTACAGAGTCAACAGGACAAAGAGCAGCAACCCCTCACCAAAAAATTCATAGAGTTGCGAGGGATGGCGTGCAAGCGCACCGCCACCAGGGAAGACCACACCCCAAGGCACATCAGTCACCCGACCCCAAAGTTCGGCATTGATGAAGTTGCCGATACGTCCAGCAGCCAAGCCGATTGGCGTCACCCACGCGACGTGGTCGGCGACCGTCCAGAGCGGCGAACCGCTGACGCGCGCAAACACCATCACGGCGACAGCCACGCCGAGCAGTCCACCGTGAAAGGACATACCGCCTTGCCAGATGCGCAGCAACATCAAGGGATCAGCGAGAAACTCGCTGGCGTTGTAGAACAGCACGTACCCCACACGGCCACCGACGATGACACCGAGTACACAGTAAAAAATGAGGTCGTCTACGCGGGCCGCAGACCAGGGTGAGCGCCCCTGTGACGCCCGGCGTTTGAGCAGCAGCAACGCCGATGCAAAGCCGATGACGTACATCATGCCGTACCAGTGGATCTGCAAGAACCCAAGGTCCAGCATGACAGGGTCGATTTGGGGAAAATCCATGCGGTGGGGTCTCGGCGATGCGTGCAGGACGGATGTCCAATTGCCGATTATACGCGCGCCAGACAACCAACTGCCACGTCTCAAATGGCCCAATCGCGCTTGACTAAGGGGCCAATCATTTCCGAGCCCACTGCGCCAACAAGTTCTGGCCTTAACTTGCGAGTCCTAGGCGCTCGACTATGGCCGCTGACCCAACGCACCATTGACGTCAAAACCAGTCCAGGCTGAGACAAACTGTTCAAATGCCGGTTGAGGCATCGGCATGCTCGCAAAGGCCCCTTGCAACTGATCGCAACCGAGATCACGCAGCATTTCAAATTGAACGCGGTTCTCCACACCTTCGGCGACAACCTTCATACCCAAATCGCTAGCCATGGACAACACAGCACGCACGATGGCGAGGTCATCCGCGTTGGTCTCAATATCGCGCACAAATGCGCGGTCAATTTTAATGACGTTAATTGGCAATTGCCGTAACAACAGCAATGAAGAGTAGCCAGTGCCGAAATCATCAATCGAGATGGTAAATCCCATTGCATGCAACTCACCGATGACACGCGTGGTGGTGGCGATATCCTGACTGACGGCTGTCTCGGTCACCTCGAGTTCGAGTGCGCTCGCCTCGATACACTCCGCTTGTAAAACGGCGTGGAAGCGCTCGGGCAAGTCGGGCGAGACCACTTGGATCGGTGACAGATTCACCGAGACCAATCCCGGATCAAATCCAGCGCGACGCCACGCCGATATCTGCGTGCACGCACGGCGCAGTGCAAAATCCCCAAGCGCTATGATTTGCCCGGAACGCTCCGCCGCTGGAATAAACTGAGCCGGACTGATCATGCCCTTTTCAGGCTGATGCCATCGCATTAGGGCCTCTGCCCCAACCACTTGCTCGGTCACCATGTTCAATTTCGGTTGGTACCACAAGGCGAATTCATTATTGGCAAGCCCGGTATCAATCTCGCTTTCCAGGACCAATGTGTTGTCCTGTTGATCGGCCTTGCTCAGATTCGAGAAAGCTTGCACCTTGACACCCACAGCGCGATCAACAGCGTCGAGTGCGACCTCTGCGGCGTTGACAAGCGCGTGCGCATCACTCGCATCATCTGGCGAATATGCAAGCCCAACCTGAACATTCAACGCGAGCGCGTCTTCATCAATAGACAGCTCACTGCAGAGATTGGAGACCAATTGCTCGGCTATGTGCACGGCTTCATTTTGATTCGAATTTGAATGTTGTTTCAGGGCGACCGCAAAACGGTCGTCGGCAATGCGCGCGAGCGTTGCCCGATCCGAGACGAGTGCCATCTCAGCGGTCAGGCGCTCGGCGATATCCTGTAACAACGAATCGGCTTGACGGTATCCATAGCGCTGATGCACTCGACCGAAGCCGCGCAAGTTCAGCGCGACCACGTGAACACAATCACCCTGCGACAGCATATGGTCTAGGCGCGAGAGAAACGTTGCACGAGCCAACAGCCCAGTGACCGAATCGTGCGACGTTTGAAAAGCAATCCTCGCTTCTTTGTCTTCGACCTCTTGCTGCAAATTCTGCGCGTCTTCTCGCGCCCCCTCAACCAGTGCCAGGGCCTCGAATTGCGCATTGGCTTGATCGAGCACAAACTCGAGCATACGCGCACGCATGCCGCTCCAACTCACGTCTTCAGGCAGCAGGGCTGCAATGTGCGATCCAGTCGGACGGTTAAAATCCAGTGGCGCAACCAACAGCCTACTCTGCCCAACATGCCGTGGTTTAGGCGGCACATCGTACAGCGCGCGACGCAAATTTCCGCTCATACTGAGTTCGGTGTAAGCCGCGCGCAGCTCGCTGTCGACAATGCTGTTGATCGCGGGTGAATCCGCCGGGTCGTCCGATACGATCAGCACTGCACAACTGCTGAGACCGAACAAATCACACAACACTCGGGCGAAAGTAAATTTTAACGCAGCTCTGTCACAGGCATTAACCGCCTGCGCAGCGTCAAGGCCGAAACTTTTTATCAAGTCCAGTGCAAGCCATTGCTGGTCCTGCCACTGATCCAGTGACAGCGCAATTTGCTGCTGAGTGTTCTGGCCGTCCAGCCCGTCGATGTCCATCACCTGGTCAGCCAGAGAGAATCATGGACTGCATGTCGTGATAGATGTCAGACCCGACAGCTTGCACTTCATCTAGCGCGTCTAACGGCAGACCGGTTCGCGACCAGCTTGGGATACTGATTTCGGGGATCAATCGCTGCCCTGATCGACCCCAGCCAAAACTGTGTGCGAGCGCATCCGCCAAGTGTACGAGGTCGACTTCGACATGTTTCACTTCCTCAGGCCGGTGATGGTTAGCGATCATATTGACCACACCGTCTGGTAGAGACCACGCCCTGGCAAGCGCCTCGCCCACCTCAGCGTGGTCAAAGCCGAAAAGCTCCCGCTCCAACGCCTCGAGCGAGGCCCTCTCGTCCTGCACTCGAATAAGTGCCTGAGCCATCTCATTGGGACGCTCTAACACCAGCACCAGTCGGCCGATATCGTGCAGAAGCCCACCAATAAACAGTTTATCCGCCGCACGCATGCGCATTTCAATCCCGAGCGCACGCGCGAGTGCAGCCGTTGCGATCGAATGCTGCCAAAAGTGCGACATATTCATTACGCCGATGGGCAGGCGGCTGAAGCGATCGACAACCACTGTTGCCAAAATCAAATCCCGCACCTGAGAGGTACCGATCAACACCAACGCGCGGTGCACGGTTTCCACTCGCGAAGCAAAGCCAAAAAATGCGGAGTTGGCGAGCGACAGCAAGCGCGCAGTGATGTTTGGATCCGTGATCAAAATGTCCGCGAGTGATTCAGAGCTTGCAGAGGGACTGTTGAGTTCCTGCTCAAATCTCAAAAACACCTCGGGCAACGTGACCAATTCCGTCACGTTCGCGACCAAGCTATCTATCGAGTTGTCATCTTGCTGGAGAACGGCATTTTCAGTTGCGGAGCTCACGTGCGACCTCCACAATTTTCTTGACCAGCGGCTGGGACTGGTCGTTGAAGACAAACAGCGTTTCCAGCTCATCCACATCGGGCTGAGCTGACACCAATTCGCGAACATCGGCTTCGCTGAGATCAATCATGACCGTGGTCAGGGCAGCGCCTCGAAGCTGTGAAATCAGCTGGATATCAAGTTCGGTTCCCGCCGCCGCGAGCAGTGCACCATCGGCACCGACCGCGTCGGCGCCGAGCACCTGACCTGATTTGAGCAGGTCAATGGAGGTAATTCGTTTCAATGCATTGCCTCGAGGCGGGTGAATACCAGCAACAATGCAAAAACTTGACCCGTTGGAAACGCGGGCCGTGCTGAACGCACGGCAATAGGTGTCAGATCAGAAAGATGCCAAGCGACAAGTCACGGTTTTCAGGTATTGCGACTCTGGCATGGCCGGGTGCACGGGGTGGTCCACCCCCTGTTGGCCTCGGCTCAGTGTCTGCGCTACCCAGCCGCGACGGTGGGCAGCCTGCTCCACCACTGCGTCGAGGTCAGACGCCCCGAGATGGTGTGAGCAACTGCAACTGATCAACACGCCACCGGGTCGCATGAGGCGTGCCGCGTGTTGATTCAATGCGTGATAGTGCTTCAAACCTGCTCGCTGATCCTTTCGGCGTTTAATCAACGCGGGCGGGTCTAAGACCACCACATCAAACGCTTCGCCACTTTCTCGCAACTGTTTGAGCACAGCCAACGCATCACCGAGAACCGTCTCGACAGCCAAACCGTTCGCACTCGCGTTGGCATCGAGCGCTGCAAGCGCTGTTGACGAACTGTCGACTGCTGTGACAGAGGCCGCCCCGCCAGCGGCTGCGGAGAGAGACCAAGCGCCAACGTAGCTGAACACATCGAGCACACGTTTGCCCCGCACCCATTGGCGCAGTGCCTCTCGGTTTGGCCGTTGATCGAAAAACCAACCGGTCTTTTGCCCAAGACGCGCATCTATTGCGAAGCGCACACCGTTTTCGACAGCTTCGACAAGTTCCGGCACCGTGCCCGATGCAACCGCAACCTCGTGCGCCAGCCCCTCTAAATCGCGAGCGCGCGAATCGTTGCGAAATAACACACCACTGGGCTTAACCACGGCATTGAGCGCCTCAACCACCGACTCCCGCACGCGTTCAAGTCCCGCCGTGCCCAGCTGAGCCACCAAGGTGCCATCAAAGCGATCCACCACCAGCCCAGGCAACAAATCACCCTCGCCGTGAACCAGGCGGTAGTGCGGTGTTGAGTAGGCTGTGCTGCGCAGCGCCAACGCTTGTTCAAAACGCGATGTGAGCAGCGCCGTGTCGAGCGGTTGATCCGGTTTCCGCGCGTAGATTCGCGCGCACACCAAAGTATTTGGGTTGACCGTGGCCCGCCCCAGAAACTCGCCATTCTGTGCAAGCACATTGGCTTCATCGCCCGGCTCAAAGGCATCGAGCGGGGTGCGCTTGACGTCAACCTCGTTAGAGAACACCCACAGGTGACCGTGACGGATTCGGCGTTCCTGCCGCGCTTTCAACACCAGATCAGGCACACTCGACTCCGAAATTTTAAGGGGACACAGGTTAGACACCCCGGCCCGAACAGACCGGAGTCGATAACAAAAAGTTTTTAGGGGGCAATCAGGCTTGCAGCGCGGCCAGGACTTTGTCTTCCAAGTCACTGCGCAGTGACAACGCCTTACCCACTTTGCTCAAGTCGCCCTCGAGCGCTGCCAGGTCGTCTTCCTCGCCATTGAATCCGTCGTATTTGTCGTTGAATTCCACGAGGTAGTCGGTTGTTTCGGCGATGGTTGGGTAGAACTTCTGCGCGGCTTCGAGCACCAGCCGACGCCGCTCATGACCGTCAATAATGCGTTGGTAGAGCTCAAAATGCCCAGTGCCGAGGTAGTCCATCATTTGATTGAGGAACCCTGTAAGCATCTCGGTGTGCACCGTGTGGCGCTCGTTACTCTCCGGGTCGATGTTGCTCACACCGGTCAGCTCACAGTAGGTCACGAACACGTTCTGCCGTTCACTGACGAGCTTGGCTACCGTGTTGCCGATTCCCTTACGTCTGTCCAAGGCTGGTGCCGCCGGGTCCACGTTTGGTTTATCAACCACTTTATCAATGCTCACTGTTTGCAACACCTTATTGCTACATGGCCGAAGACGGCCGATTGCTAACTGTCACTGAGACAGCAAAATATGTTCCGCTTTGCCAACCGCATCGGCAATTTCTTGCCGCCGAGCCTGGCCCACCAGTTTAACAGTGTCGATCCGCTGGTGGCGTGTACAGATCCGTAACATAACACGATAGCGAGTCGCTTCGCCTGACCCGTGCTTCGGGCACGGCAAGCTCGTGCACGGAGACACCAGCTCGGCGCACCGAGTCCGGGTCGCCACTGATCAGCGGATGCCAGGCCGGCAGATCGCGGCCTTCGTGAAGTCGCCGGTACGCGCAAGTCTCAGGCAGCGCTGGCGCCACCTCAGCCAGATTTTGCGGCGACAACACCACGCACGCAGGCACCCGCACTTGGCGTTCGGCGTAGTGCTTACAGCGCACCGTCTTGAGATCGAGTAAACGGCAGGCGACGCACGTAAACGCCACTTTTTCACCGTCATCTATTTTGTGCAGGCAGCAGCGCCCACAACCGTCACACAAGGATTCCCACTGCGTTTGATCAAGCGCAGCAAGTGGTGTGTCGCGCCAAAAGGTCACGGCGCGGCAAACCTCGCCTCGACCTCGGCGACCTCATCAGCCGACCCAAGCACCACCGGCACGCGCTGATGCAATCCGCTTGGCACAATGTCGAGAATACGACCCTCTCCGGTACTGGCCGCTCCACCGGCTTGCTCAACGAGCCAACCCATGGGGTTCGCCTCGTACATCAGCCGCAACTTACCGGTCATGCCCTCGGCGATCATGGCGTGGTCGTTCGGGTACAGAAACACCCCGCCGCGCGTCATGATGCGGTGCACATCAGCCACCATCGATGCAATCCAGCGCATGTTGAAGTCGCGACCACGCGGGCCTGTTTCCCCGGCCACACAATCTCGAATGTAAGCCGCAATGGGTGCCAGCCAGTGGCGCTGCCGCGCGGCATTAATCGCAAACTCCGCAGTTTGCTTGGGCACACTCAACGCCGAACCGGTCAACACGAATGCACCACGGGCGCGGTCGAGTGTGAACTGTTTGACGCCATCACCGGTGGTCAACACGAGCAAAGTCGACGGCCCATAGGCAACATACGCCGCCGCGAGTTGGCGGTGGCCTGGCTGCAAGAAATCGGCGTCGTTGGGGGCCGAGTTCGGCGCGGGCAGCACTGAAATGATTGTCCCAACCGTCACGTTAACGTCGATATTCGACGAACCGTCCAGTGGATCAAACAACACCAAATACGGTGCGCCACCTGGGATCGCTACCGCATGGTCTTCCTCTTCTGAAGCAATGCCGCAGGCGAGCCCGCTGTTTTGCAGCGCGTGCACAAGCAAGTCGTTACTGATCACATCGAGTTGCTTTTGCGTCTCGCCTTGAACATTGGCCCGATCAAGCGCGCCCAAGGTGCCTGACAAAGCCCCGCGCTCGACCGCATCGGCGATCTCGATGCACGCTTGCGCCATGCAATCGAGCAGCGCGCCCAAGTCCGGATCAATGCCGGATTGCGCGAGAGATGTCTTCAACTCCACCAGATCTGACACGCTCACACCTCGACCATTTCAAAGTCTTCTTTGCCAACACCGCAATCGGGGCAGGTCCAATTCAATGGCACATCGTCCCAACGGGTTCCGGGCTCAAGTCCATCTTCGGGTGAGCCCTTCTCTTCGTCGTAGATCCAACCGCACACGATGCACATGTATTTCTTGTAGGCCATAAAGACTCCGGCGCCTTTGATCAATTCAGACTGAAAATTGTCCCATAACCGGGCTGAAGACGACCAACTCTCTGGTGCACCCCGGACACAGTAATCGCACCGGCACCTGCGTGCCCTGCCCAACTTGGATACAATTTCGGTTTTACTCGGGTCGTTATGCAACGCTCAATAGAACAATTCGAACGCGCGCAGCGCGTCATCCCCGGCGGCGTCAACTCACCGGTGCGCGCCTTCCGCTCAGTAGACGGCACGCCGGTCTTTATTGAACGCGCAAGCGGCGCCTACCTGCACGACATCGACGGTGCACGTTATATCGACTATGTCGGCTCGTGGGGCCCAATGATCGCAGGCCACGCCCACCCGGATGTTATCGCAGCCGTGACCGACGCCGCCGCGCGCGGCCTGAGCTTCGGCGCGCCTTGTGAAGCGGAAAACACCCTCGCCGAGCGCATCAAAGCACTCTACCCCTCGATGGACCTGTTGCGCATGGTCAGCTCGGGGACCGAGGCGACCATGAGCGCCATTCGACTCGCGCGCGGCTTCACCGGCCGTTCCACCATCGTCAAATTTGAGGGCTGCTACCACGGCCACGCCGATTCATTGCTGGTCAAAGCCGGCTCCGGGGCACTCACGCTCGGTGTGCCAAGTTCACCCGGCGTCCCGCCAGAACTTGCAGCCCACACGCTCACGCTCGAATTCAACAACGCAGACGCAGTGCGCGAACTCTTCGCCGCGCGCGGCGAGGACATCGCTTGCATCATTGTCGAGCCCATCGCTGGCAATATGAATTGCATTCCACCAGCGCCGGGCTTCCTCGAGGCCCTGCGCGAGGTCTGCGACGCCTCGGGCGCGGTGCTGATTTTCGATGAGGTGATGACCGGATTTCGCGTGGCACTCGGAGGTGCGCAGTCGGTCTACGGCGTCAAACCCGACCTCACCACACTTGGCAAAGTGGTGGGCGGCGGGATGCCGGTTGGGGTCTTTGGGGGCCGCGCCGACATCATGCATTCAATCGCGCCACTCGGCCCGGTCTATCAAGCAGGCACGCTCTCGGGCAACCCGGTCGCAATGGCCGCGGGCATTGCAACCCTGGACATCATCTCAGCCCCAGATTTCCACTCCAATCTCAGCCGCAAAACCACGCAGCTGCTCGACGGCTTTCAGTCCATTGCAAACGAGCTCGGCGTCGCCTTCACCACCAGCCAGGTTGGTGGCATGTTTGGGATGTTCTTCACCGACCAGCCCACCGTGACAAGTTTCCACGCGGCGACGCGTTGCAACATTGATCACTTCAAAGCCTTCTTTTCTGGCATGCTCAAACGCGGGATTTACCTCGCACCGTCGGCCTATGAAGCCGGTTTCATGTCGAGTGCGCACAGCGACGCCGACATCAACGACACCCACGCCGCCGCACGCGCGGCGATGGCCGAACTGGGCTGACGATCACTGTGTTTACCTACCTCGACCCCTCAGTTAGAGAGCGCCTTATCGCGGAAGGCACCTTCCAGCGGATCGACGCTGAGGGCGAGCCGATCTCACCAAACGCCGCCGTCCCCGAGGACAGCGTCGCACTGAATCTGCTCGGACCGATCCCGTTGCCGCTGCAACTGCCGTCCTTTAACGCGACGGTCAAGTGGTACGCCTCTGTCAGATCGAGCGAGCTGAGCACCGTTGATTCCCTCGCCCGCGATCTTCGTGCCGGCGGCGGTCAGCACTTATTTTCGCATTTGGTGTCCTCGATGGCGGTCAACAGTGTGCTCGTGATCGGGGAGCCCACTGAGAATCCCCTGGTGCGGGTGCACTCGAACTGCCTGACCGGCGATGTGTTTGGGTCACAGCGCTGTGACTGCGGGCCGCAACTCGACGCGGCCCTTGAGCGCATTGGCAACGACCCAGCTGGGGGCTATGTCATTTACATGGCGGGTCACGAAGGCCGTGGCATTGGCTTGTGGGCGAAAGCCGCAACCTACTTGCTGCAAGACGCAGGTCAAGACACCTACCAGGCCAACCGCAGCTTGGGTCTGCCCGACGACAGCCGGGATTTCTCGGACGCTGCGATCCTGATCAAGCGCTTTATCGGTGAGGCACCGTTCAGGTTGCTCAGCAACAACCCCAAAAAACTGCATGATCTCAGCGAACACGGCTTGCATAACATCACAGCCGTCAAGCACATCGCCGCGGTCAGCAGCTGGAACAAGCGTTACCTCAATGCCAAACGCGGCTGGGGCCATCACATCGACGAAGACGACCTCAACGACGGTGAATAATCACCGCCGCCTACGGCACTAAACTCGACCGGGCGGCACGACCTCATAACCCGACTCTTCTGGTTCATCGTCGTGCATCTCGGCTGGAAAGCCCGGTGCCTGCACCACGAGGCCAGTTGCGTCCTCCAGACGCCGGATAATATTGGGCGAGAGTTCGCGCTCGCCGAATCGCGCGATGCCGTCAGCAAAAATCTCAATCAACTTGGGTGAGATTTCCAGCGGCACACCAGCGCGGTTGGCCACTTCCTGAAACAAACCGATGTCCTTGGCAACCAGATCCATGGTGAAAGAGATATCTCGGCTGCCGTTGAGAATCACCTGGCTTTCAGTCTCGTGTACAAAGCTGGTGCCAGAGCTGATTTTGATGGCCTCATACGTGGTATTGAGATCCATACCGGCAGCTTTCGCGGTCACCAGTGCCTCGCAGCAGGTCACGAGATTTGCCGTCGCCAAATAGTTGGTCATCACTTTGAGCACCGATGCCGTACCGAGCTCACCGGTGTGTAGGATGCGCCGACCCAGGGTTTTGAGCAGCGGCAAGATGCGCTCGAAGGTGTCGCGGTCACAACCGGCAAAAATCGAAATATTGCCGGTATCCGCGCGATGACAACCACCCGAGACCGGGCAATCCACCGCCACCCCGCCGCGCTCGGTCACCTGCGCGCCCAATCGCTTGACCTCAGCCTCATCAGTCGTTGACATCTCGAGCCAAATTTTTCCCGCTGTGACTTCGGGCAGCATCGCTTGCATCACCGCATCGGAGGCGGCCGGTGACGGCAGGCAGGTGATCACCACGTCGCAATCGCGCATCAGTTGCGCGGGACCTTCAGCGGCGGCCGCACCTCTTGCGACAAAGTCGGCAACCAGCTCGGCGTTGAGGTCGTGCACCGTCAGCTCAGCTCCGTTTCGCAACAGCGACCCGGACAACTTGCCGCCCACATTTCCAAGACCAATGAATCCCACTTTCATGACGTGCGCTCAACCGTTGAGAGTTAAAGTAAGTAAACCGTTTAGTGCCAGATCTCGGCGCTGCACGGTGATTGTGGATCACAATGTCAGCCACGCGTCAGAAAAATCACGCGGTGTTGATATCAGACGGCTGAGCCCGGGGACAGCGCACTTCAACGCTGCCAACACACCGCCTTAGCGCCAGGCAAATTCGGGCTGTTCAAATTCTTCAATGCGAGTGTGGCGGCCAAATAAGGCAAGCTCGCGGAACTGGAACAAGATCGCCGCAGTGGGCGCGTAGACGGAGGTGCCAACACTTGGCAAATCTGCGTAGAGCACCGTGTGGTCACCTGCATCATTGGCTTCAAAATGCGGTATTGCATCGGACATCAGTTCAGACAGGGGCACGCGATAAACCGCCGCCACCTCGTCAGGATTGGGCGCCAAGGTCGTTGCGGTGTGACAGTGAAAGACCAACGTTGAAATGACAAAGCCAGACCGAGTGAGGCAGTCATCCAAGCGGCCCACTTGATCACTCGCCGCGAGTTCCAGACCCAACTCCTCTCGCAATTCGCGACGCGCTGCGGTTTCAACCGATTCACCGGGATCGAGGCGACCACCTGGCAAGGCAAATTGCCCGGCATGCCGCCTCAAAGCCACGCTTCGCCGCGTGAGCAACACTGCCGGTTCGGGGTGCTCAACCACCACCAGGGCAACGGCTGCGGCGCGCGCGCCGCAGGCTTCTGGGTCAATCAACCGCACTTCAAAATGTGCAAGAGCCGCGAGCAAGCGCGACTTTGCGGCCAATTCAGAATAAGACAGGCCACCCGCGTTGGTATGTGAATTCACCACAATCTGCGCACAACGGCAAAGAGCAGATTCTCAGGGCGTCTGTTTTGCGAAAGTGGCGCCGTGTTCAGGCTCTGCGATACAGTCAACTGCGGGTGCAGTTCATACCCCATCCAATCCGGACGGAGAACGGTCGTGCCGAATCCAAACGAAGACTCAAGACACATCAGCCTGTTGACTAAGAACACAGTTGCGTTGGTGCTCGCTGGCGGCCGCGGTTCCCGCCTCCATGAACTCACGGCGTGGCGCGCCAAACCCGCCGTGTTTTTCGGTGGCAAATTTCGCATCATCGATTTCCCGCTGTCCAACTGCGTGAATTCTGGCATCCGCCGCATTGGCGTGTTGACCCAGTACAAGGCGCACTCATTGATTCGCCACCTCACCCGCGGCTGGAGCCAATTCCGAAGTGAGCTGGACGAATTCATTGAAGTCCTGCCAGCCTCGCAGCGCACTGGAGAAGATTGGTACGAAGGCACCGCAAACGCAATTTACCAAAACCTCGACATCATCCACCGTATGGCGCCGGAATACGTGTTGATCTTGTCTGGCGATCACGTCTACCGCATGGACTACGGCCCGCTGATCGCACAACACCAGCGCGCTGGTGCGGATATGACAGTGTGCTGTATCGAAGTCCCGATCGAAGAGGCGAGCTCTTTTGGTGTGATGGAGGTCGATGAAGACAACTGGGTCACCGGTTTTCAAGAGAAACCCGAGTCACCCAAGAGCATGCCCGGCAAACCCGGCACCGTGCTCGCGTCTATGGGCAATTATGTTTTCAACACCAAGTTTCTGTTTGAGGCGTTGTTTGAAGACGAAGACGACGAACTGACCAGCCACGACTTTGGCCACGACATCATTCCAAAGTTGATTGCCAGGAGCCGTGTCCAGGCCGTGCCGTTTCGCAACCGCGAGGGCGAGCCCGCCTACTGGCGGGACGTCGGCACACTCGACGCGTTCTGGAAAGCCAACCTCGAACTCGCCGAAATTCAACCCAAACTCGATCTCTACGACAAAACCTGGCCGCTGCTCACCCACCAAGAGCAATTACCGCCGGCCAAGTTTGTGCTCGACGCGCCCGATGCGCGCGGCACCGCAATCGATTCCATGGTCAGCGGCGGGTGTGTCATCTCAGGCGGCACCGTTCGCGGGTCGGTGCTCTTCTCCAATGTACGCGTCGACAAAGGTGCTGAAGTCGAGCGCTCCGTGGTGCTACCCGACGCCCGAATCGGCCAGAACGTGCGCATCAAAAACGCCATCATCGACCGAGGCTGCCACCTGCCAAATGGCATGGTGATCGGGGAATCGATCGAGCAAGACCGCGCCCGCTTTCGCGTGAGTGAAAACGGCGTGGTGCTGGTCACAGGCGAGATGTTGGGCCAGGTCGTCCACTTTCAACGGAACTAAACGCAGCGTCGCGCCACTGCAACACGCCCAACTCAAGTCGCTCAGACCGCCGCCGCCACACTAGGAAGTTCTCTTTTGGCCTTCTGTACGGCTTAGCATCAAGTGCGAACTCATTCGCATCTTAAGGCGGCGGCACAGCTTTCGACCGTGGACGTGATATGACGCACGCATACATCGGGCGGCAACCGATACTTGACCGCGACGGTGCCACAGTAGGTTATGAGTTGCTGTTTAGAGGCGACAAGCAATGCGCCACAGCCAGCTTTATCGACGGTGACGTTGCCACCTCCACGGTGATGACCAACGCCATCAGCGAGATCGGCCTCGACAACATCGTCGGCGACAAGTTAGCGTTTTTCAACCTCACCGAGCAGTTCCTGAGCAATCCAGAATTGGTGGCTTTTCTGCCGCCTGAACGCGTGGTGCTGGAGGTATTGGAAACCGTTGAGATCACGCCAACCGTGGTCAGCGGGGTCAACACCCTAATAGACAACGGCTACACCATCGCACTGGACGATTTCGAATACAGCGAAGCGGCCGAACCGCTGCTCGATGTGGTTCACATCGTCAAATACGATTACACCGTCACCGGTGCGGAAGCACTGGTGACCTTGGCGCAGAAAGACCGCGACGCCGGGCGCAAAGTGCTGGTCGAACGCATCGAAACCGCAGAGGAGTTCGACCTCGTAAAGGCAATGGCGATCGACTTCTTCCAAGGCTACTATTTTGCCAAGCCTGTCACACTCGGGCAGCGCGGTATTCCCTCGAGCAAACTGGTGTTGTTTGATTTACTGGCGAAAGTTAACAACGCCAACACCACTCTGGCTGAAATCACAGAGCTGGTGAGTCACGACGTCGGCCTGTCAGTCAAGGCGCTGCGCTACGTCAATTCAGTCGCGTGTCGAGGCAACACGTCGGTTGAATCAATCAGCCAGGCCACCGTGTTGCTTGGCCGCAAATTGCTGCGAAGCTGGATCAGCGTGATGCTCATGACTGACATTAACGAAAAACCAGCGGAATTGGTGAGCCTCGCACTCTACCGCGGCAAATTTTGCGAGATCATGGCAGAAGAACTTCAGTTTAATTGCCCTGACTCCGGGTTTACAGTTGGCATGTTGTCACTGCTCGACGTCATGACCGACACCTCTTTCGAATCGATCTTGGAGAATCTCGCCATTGGAGACGATGTGCGAAATACCCTGCTTGGCACACCTGGGCCTCTGCTCGACCTGCTCAACCTCGCGCGCTCTCTGGAACGCGCCGACGCCGACGGTTTGGCCAAAGCAACCGCGGCGGCCATCGACGCCCACTACGACGCCTTGCGCTGGTCAGAAAAATCACTCAGTGACTTCAACCGGTCCGAGCAAACACAGCACTGATCAGTCGCACCATTTGAACCTCTCTGGTAGCTTCTATCTTTATCCAGACATGTAAACCGGGCTGACATCGCGCAGGCCGGTCGATTGCTGTCCAATTTCATGACCAAACTGCCAACCCATGGAGCGGTCTTAAGCTATGCCCAAAATTTCCACAACCGCCTACCTCGATCAACGGCCGGGCACGTCAGGGCTGCGCAAAAAGGTGGCTGAGTTCAAGCAGCCTCACTACCTCGAAAACTTCGTGCAATGCATTTTGGACGCAGCGGGTGATGTCGCGGGAAAGACGCTGGTTCTAGGCGGCGACGGTCGCTATCTCAACGCACACGCCGTGCAAGTCATACTGCGCATTTGTGCAGGCAACGGAGTCGGACGCGTGATTGTGGGCCGCGGGGGTTTGCTCTCAACGCCTGCCGCCTCACACCTGATTCGCGTCAACCAGGCACACGGCGGCATCATCCTCTCCGCCAGTCACAACCCCGGTGGTCCAGACGCCGATTTCGGCATCAAATACAACACCGCAAACGGTGGACCGGCGCCAGAGAGCGTGACTGAAGACATTTACGCGCGATCACAGCGCATCGACGCCTACCATTGCGTCGAGACGGACGACATTGACCTCGACACCCTCGCAACCAGCCACCTCGATCGCATGGTGATCGAGGTGGTCGACCCTGTCGACGCCTACGCAGACCTCTTAAAAACGTTGTTCGACTTTGACTTGATTCGCTCAAAACTTGCCGACGGCAGTCTGTCGGTGGTGTTCGATGCGATGAACGCCATCACCGGTCCGTACGCAACGCGCTTGCTGGTCGATGAACTGGGTGCACCGAAAGACGCGGTGCTGCGCGGCACGCCCTTGCCCGATTTTGGCGGTGCGCACCCCGACCCGAATTTGGTGCACGCAGCAGACATGGTTGCGCGCATGACAGCAGCAGACGCGCCCGTGCTCGGCGCCGCCTCCGACGGCGATGGCGACCGCAATCTCATCCACGGCGCCGGCCTCTACGTCACCCCGAGCGACAGCCTCGCCGTGATTGCCGCCAACGCCACACTGATCAAAGGCTACAGCGCCGGCATAGCCGGGGTCGCCCGGTCGATGCCCACCAGTCGTGCGGTAGACCGCGTGGCCAAAGCACTGGGCCTCCCTGCCTTTGAGACCCCAACCGGATGGAAATTTTTCAGCAATTTGCTCGATGACGGGCGCATTACTGTGTGCGGCGAGGAGAGCTTTGGCACGGGCTCGAACCACGTGCGGGAAAAAGACGGCCTCTGGGCTGTGATGTGTTGGCTCAACTTGCTCGCGGTGCGCGGTGACAGCGTGCGCGACATCCTGATCGACCACTGGCAGACCTACGGCCGCGACTACTACACCCGCCACGATTTCGAGGCTTTGGACAGCGACGCGGCCAACCGACTGATGCAAGAACTCGAGTCCAAGGTTGATACGTTAGTTGGCAGCACATGGTCCGGACACCGCGTGCTGCACGCCGACAACTTTGCCTACACCGACCCAGTCGACGGCAGCGAGAGCGCGCGCCAGGGCATTCGGGTGAGTTTTGAGGGTGATGCGCGCATTGTCTACAGGCTCTCTGGCACCGGCACTGCGGGCGCCACGCTCAGGGTGTATATTGAGCGCGCTGAATCGCACCCCGAACGCTTGCTGCTCGACCCGCAACAAGTGCTAGCTGATCTCATCGCCGTCGCAGGCGATCTCGCCGACATTCGGGGTTTCACGGGTCGCGAGCGCGCTGACGTCATCACCTGATTTGATCACGTCTCAGGCGCCCAATTAGAGCCAAGGAGACGGGATGTCATTGCAACAACACATTGTCCTAGTTGCCGCCGAGAACGGCGCGCTGACCGGCGGCAAAGTGGGCGGCGTTGGAGACGTGATCGAGCACTTGCCACCCGCGCTCGCGCGGGTTGGCTGCCAAGTGACGGTCATCACCCCGTCGTACGGCACACTGCACCGAGCCCCCGGCGCCCAACAGCGCACCACACTCGACGTGGATTTTGCAGGCGACATCAAACGCGTCAAGTTGTTTCAAGTGCCAACCGAGCTGCCCAATAAGTCGATTCGCCACTGGGTGTTGCACCACAGCGAATTCAGCAGTGCCGGCCAGGGCGTCATCTACTCCAGCCATGACGACGACCCCTTCGCAAGTGACGCACGAAAGTTTGCGCTGTTCAGCCAAGCCACCGCTGAGCTCTTACTCGACGACCCCGAGAATCAACCCACCGCGTTACACCTGCACGATTGGCACACAGCCTTTTTGCTGTTGCTGCGCGCCGCCGCGCCGCGCTACGCCGTGCTGCGGGACATTCACTGCGTCTACTCCATCCACAACCTCGCACTGCAAGGCGTACGGCCCTTCACCGAGGGCCAGGCGTCATTGCAGCACTGGTTCCCGGACATGGATATGCAAGCCGCAACCGTCGCCGCCGACCCGCGTTGGCCGCAGTGCGTCAACCCGATGCTCGCAGGCGTCTTGCTGGCGGATCAGGTGCACACTGTCTCACCGCGCTACGCGACCGAAATCACGCAACCGAGCGACCCCGAAATTCGCGGCTTCTCCGGCGGCGAGGGTCTGCACAAGGCGTTGCAACAAGTGCAAGCCAAAGGCCGCTTGCACGGCATCTTAAACGGCTGCGACTACCCCAACCCCTCGCAACGCGCCGAGCGCGCGCGCAACCTAAGCGGCAGCAAGCACGGCGCGATACCGGAGATTCGTCAATGGCGGGACTTCATCGATGCCTGCCACCGCGAGCTCGCGCGTTGGGCCGCTCAAAAACCGGTGTTGCGCAGCAGCCATTTTGTCGCCGCACAACGCCTGCATGATTTGGTCGACAAACCCATCGCCCGCCTGCTGACCTCGGTGACGCGGGTCACCGACCAAAAAATCAAATTGCTGCTGCAAACAGCCAGCAACGGCCGCTCTGCGCTCGAGAAT